>JAGUYV010000208.1 GCA_020061125.1 bacterium
GCGCGGGCCGCCGCGGCCGCGAGTCCCTGGCCGTGCTCGTGGCACACGATGAGCCTCTGGATCAGTACTTCATGCGCCATCCCGAATATTTCTTCGGGCGCGGCATGGAGCACGCCATCATCAACCCCGCCAACCCGTACATCCAGAAAATGCACCTCAAGGCCGCATCCCACGAAATCCCCTTGAGCCGCAACGAAGAACCCCTGTTCGGCCATGGGTTCGCGCAGCAGGTGCGGGATATGATCAAGAGCCGGGACATGAAGCAGGTGAGCGGGCGCGCGGCGTGGGCCGGCGCGTTCTTTCCGGCCGAGGAAATCAACCTGCGCACGGCCACGGCCGAGCGCTACTCCATCTGCCTGCCCGACGCCACGCAAATCGGCATGATGGACGCGGACACTGCGTTCCAATATCTGCACGACGGCGCTGTATATCTGCACCTGGGCGAGGCGTATCTGGTGACCCGGCTCGACATCGGCAACCGCGTGGCCTGGGTCGAAAAAAAGACCATGCCCTATTACACCCGCGCGTTGAGCCGAGAAGATGTAACCATTGAACAGCGCCTGCGGAACAAGGATTTCAACGGCACGCCCGTTCATTTCGGATTCGTGAACATCACGCACAAGGTGCATTCGTACAAGAAGATCAATCCCAGAACCCAGGAAGTCATCGCGCGCGTGGACCTGGATTACCCGAGCGAAACTCTATGGACGCAATCCATGTGGTTCATCGTGAATCCCGAAATCGTGCAGCGCGTGCTGGATCGCGGGCTGGACATCATGGGCGGGCTGCACGCGGTCGAGCATGCGTCCATCGCCATGCTCCCGTTCCTGGCCATGTGCGATCGGGACGACATCGGCGGATTGAGCACAAACGAGCACCCGGACACGGGGCATGCCACAGTGTTCATCCACGACGCATATCCGGGCGGCATGGGCCTGGCGGAAACCGGTTACAACCGTATTGAGGATCTCCTGCACCGGACCCTGGATCTGATCCAGGGCTGCGCGTGCAAGTCCGGCTGTCCCTCGTGCATTCATTCTCCCAAATGCGGCAACATGAACGAACCCCTGGACAAAGAGGCCGCCCTGGCGATTCTCAAATCGTTGTTGAGGCGAAACTGATCCGCTTCACTTGTTGTAAAGCGTCTTGCGGATTTTCAGCAGCAGATTCTCCGGGGTGAACGGCTTGAGGATGAAGTCCTGCGCGCCGTCGCGGATTGCCTGGAAGATCTTGCTCTTTTCGCGCACCACGGAGAACATCATCACCGGGATGTCGCTCGTTTCCTCGATGTCTTTCAGAAGCATGAGCGTGGAAAAGCCGTCCATGTCGGGCATGATGATGTCGAGCAGGATGATGTCTGGCCGCCACTCGCGCGCCTTTTCGATGCCCTCGTGCCCGTCGCGCGCGGTAATTACATCGAATTCGTCGCTGAACACTTCCTTGACCATGCCGAGGGTGACTTTGTCGTCGTCTATGACCAGGATCTTGTGGCGCTCCAGGGGCTTCTGTTTGGGCCGCACCAGATCCAGTTCTTCGCGCACGCGTGTTTTGAGCCGCATGACCACGAACCGGTTCACGGCTTTCTGCTGCTGCTTGTCAATCTCCACGAATTTGATGCCGAGCTGGTATTTGTAGCCGCCTTCGGACTCCTCGCCGAGTTCGTCCACCCACACCACTTCGCACTTTGCGATGATGTTGGTTTTGTCCGACGGGAGCACAAACTCGACCTGGAGCATCTGCCCGAGTTCGATTTTTTTGTTCACCAGCAGGCACAGGCCGCCGCCGCTGATGTTCTTGATGGACGCCATGCTTATGTCCATGCGTTGTGTGGGCACCTTGAACTTTATGGGCGCCTGCAGTTCAAACCTTGGGTACTGGCGTTTCTCTGTCATTCGGATTCTCCCCTCTTTTGAGGGTGTTTTGGCATGAGCGCTCGGCAGACATTATTTTACCGCATGGCGTGGCTGATGAGTACATGCGGAAAATAAAAAACTGCGGAATAATATTCTACTGACAATCAAAAACAGTCCCAGGACAGAGGCTCGTGCCTGGCGATGTTGCGCCGCGCTTTGCGCCCCAGGATTTTGGGAAGGGCCGCGGGTTCGAGTCCTTTTGCCGGGCGCAGGGCCGCAACCATGTCGCGGGAGATGACCGCGCCGCGGGGGATGTGGCGTGCGGCGTACAGGCCGCGGCGCGCCAGGGGCGCGATATCCCGCTCGCCGGGCAGCAGAATCTTGACCCCATCGCCCATGGCTGCGGACGCCGCCCGGATTTGTTTGGCCATGCTTGCGAACTCGGGCGCCTCCATGGCGAAGGCATGATCCGGTCCGGGAAGGAACCGGTCAAAAGTGATGTGCTTTTCAATCGCGCACGCGCCGCGCGCCACGGCCAGAAGCGGCACCAGCGCGCCGGGCGAATGGTCCGAGTACCCCACGGGACACCCGAACGCCGCGCGCAGGGTGTCGAGCACAGCCACATTGGCGTCCTCCCACGCCGCGGGATAATTGGCCACGCATTGCAGCAGAACCAGGCGGGTGTTGCCCGCGCCGCGCACCGCGTCCACGGCGCGCGCCACATCCGCCATGTCCGCGCAGCCAACGGACAGGAACACCGGTTTCTTGCGTGAGGCGATCAATTCAATGAAAGGCAGGTTGGTGAGGTCCCCGGACGCGATTTTGAACGCGGGCGCTTTGGCGCGCTCCATGGCTTCGAGTTGTTCTTCGTCAAAAGGCGTGTCCAGGAACACCAGGCCCTTGCCCGCGGCGTGCGCGGCCAACTCGGGGAGCCACTCCGAGGGTGTGGCGATTTTTTTGAATACCTCGAACGCCTGGGGTGCGAACACGGGGTTGATCAGCCCTTCGGCCGTGTAGGATTGAAACTTGACGGCCGAAGCCCCGGCTTTTGCCGCGGCGTCCACCAGCTTTTTCGCTTTGGCCAGACTGCCGTCGTGGTTGGAGCCGATGTCCGCGATTACGAACACGGGTGCGCCCTCACCCACGGGGCGGTCCGAGACTTTGAATGATTTCGCAAATGGTTTCATGGATGAGTCACCCTTTTCGGTTTAATCGTTTTGAAAACAACATCAGAGAAAGCCCGCAAGTTCCAGAATCACATCGCAAATGCGGCGCGCGCCGGCCCCGTCCACAGCGCGCAACCCGGCGGCGCGCATGGCACGCCACTGCTCCGGGTCATTCAATGTGGCGCTGATTCGATCCGCAAGTTTTGCCTCTGTCAACGAATCATGCAGTCCCAGATGTGCAATACAGCCGCACGAGGCGAAGTTGTCCGCCATGCGCGCATGAAGCTCCGTGAGGCTCACCACAAGGGCGGGCACGCCCAGGCACGCCAGCTCGAACATGCTCTGTCCCACGCTGCACACGGCCAGGCTCGCGCCCGCCATGATGCGGTACAGGTCCGGTGGATCCCGTAGCACAGTGAACCGGGGATCCGCGGCGCACGCGGTTTTCACGGCTTCGTGGTCAGCAACAAGCGGGCCGAGAACCACGCTTGCGTTAAAGGGCGCATCCCATGCTGTCAGCGACCGCACCGCGGGAATTGTTAACCCGCGCGCGTCGCTGCCGCCGAATCCCACGAACAGTTCCGGCCGAGGCGCGGCGCATTCCATGTCGTGCGGGCGATGGGAAAGGAGTTGACGGGGAATAATAACATAGCGCGGCCCTGCGAACAGACGGCCGTTGCGCGGCGGTTGGACCACGGCGTCATCCACCGCGAAATGCGCGTCCAGTGACTCCGCGCCGGCGCCGAGATCGTCCAGCGCCGCCACCACGCACCCGGCGGCCTGCATGGCGCGAACATGCTCGTCACGGCTGCGGATAATGTCCAGAACAACCGCCGCCGGGCCGCTTTCGCACACGGCCTGTGCGTATCGGGCGAGCATATCTCCGCAGTCCGGCGACATGGGAAAGAGCCGGTAATCGAATCCCGATTTTTGAAAAAAATCTTTGAGAAAAGGATCATCCGGCACAAGAAACACTGGATGGACGCCTCTGGACAGCATTTCCCGAGCCAGAACTTCACAACGCTTGATGTGCCCCATGCCGGATGCAGCGCCTCCAGTGACGCAAAATGCAATGCTGTTTCCGGATGTTTTCATGTGTTCAAAACTCCAGGCATCCTCAATGAACGTCTCATGGTATAATACACCAAACACCGGGATATCGCTTCGAACCGAGTAAACGCTTGATTGCAGTCAGAAGGCGCACACGGTTCCAATTAACAGGAGGAAAGGCATGAAGAAAACCGCAATTGTCATTACCCTGCTGGCTCTGGCCGTGTTTGCACCGGCGATCGCGCGCGCAACACATGTTGGCGTCAATCCGGGCAATCTGGCGCCGGAATTCAGCTTTCAAGATACATCAGGCAAATGGGTTTCGTTAAGTGATTTTCGAGGCAAGAAGGTTTTTTTGTTCAGTTGGGCGACCTGGTGCCGGTGCCGCGAACAGCTCCCGGCGCTTCAGGAATTTTACAAAAAGCACAAGTCCGCGGGGTTCGAGGTCATCGCCGTGGCCAGCGATTCGCAGGGCCTCAAATGGGTAAAACCATACCTGGATAAGGCGGGTGCGAAATATGTCGCGCTCATCGATCCCAACAATGAACTTCCGGTCAAGTACAATTTCTCGGCCACGGAAAACGGGTTCCTCATAGACGAGGGTGGCGTCATCCGAATGAGCATAATCGGGTTCGACATCAGGAATGAAAAGCATTTGAACCAGCTGCTGGAATCGATGAAGAAGACCTACGCAGTCACAAAAGGCGAAGATCGCAAATCCCTGGATGAAATGATTGCGTCGTATGAAGCCGGGCTGGAAAAGAATCCGGGAGCGTTCCCCAAGCGGCTGGAACTCGCGGAATTCTACCGCCGAAAAGGCGATTTCAGAAATGCGGAGCGCACGCTTCGCAAGGCCGTTGAACTCAAGAGCCGAAACGCCGAAGCGCACTATCGTCTGGGGGTGATATTGTATCAGCAGGGCAGGATTGAAGAGGGTGTGTCTGAATGGGAAAAGGCCTTCAAGCTGGATTCCGGCAACTACATTTACATGCGCAATATCGAGGCTTACCGCAATCCAGAGATATTTTACGAGGAAGTCATGAAATAGATGCTTCAATCGGAGGGGGGCCGAGTCATGCCGTTCAAAAAGCACAAAGAGATAGAGAAGCTCTACGAACAGGGGCAGATTCCCGAACCGGAAGAAATGCGGGGCGAGTATTTCGTAGTGGTGCCGTGGTTCCCGTGGCTGTCGCTCGCGGCTCTCAAGCACCGCAAGGCCGTGGAGCAGGATAATGAGGGCGACAATGTGGTGGGCGGCGGGTTCCGGTTCGGGCATTTCACGCTGCGCAAAGAAGACAACGCTCTGCTCATAGACTACGACAACGAGGACAACCCGCAGATCATGCGCGGCGTGGTGGACCGCATCCGGCGCGTTCCGGACGGCCGTCTCGTAGGCAAACTCAACTACCGCGTGTTCGGCGACGAAATTTTCATTCTGTATTTTGAAATGCGGCCCAAAACGGACTGAATCGGTTCATGGGATGATGCGGACCTCGGGTTCGAGAAGCACTCCGTGAATGCGCTGCACCTTTTCCTGCACGCGCGCCATGAGATCGAGCACATCGCGGCAGGTTGCGCCGCCCGTATTCACAATGAAATTCGCGTGCATGGGGCTGACCTGCGCGCCGCCCACTGCCAGACCCTTGAGTCCGGCCTCCTCGATGAGCCTGCCCGCCGGGGGCAGCCCCCGTGTGTTTCTGAAAAAACTCCCGGCGCTCGGCAGCCCCACAGGATGTTTGCCGTTGCGTACGCGGATGATCTCTCGGCAACGATCTTCGAGTTCCGCAGGGTTCGCGCCGGGCCGCAGTCTGAACTCCGCGCCGGTGATAACAGTACAGCGCATTTCCTGCAGTATGCTGCTTCTGTAGTTGAACTGTAAATCCGCGGCGTTCATGGTTCGTACTCCGCTTTCCGGACACACGGCCCCGGCGCTCTGAAACACATCCGCCACGCACGAGCCGTACGCTCCGGCGTTCATATAGATTGCCCCGCCAACGGTGCCGGGAATGCCCGCGAGGTTTTCGATACCGGTCAGGCCCCGAGCTGCGGCCTCTCGCACGAGCCGCTTGAGCGGCAGGCCCGCACTCGCGGTCACCGTTCCCCCTTGAAAATCAATCGGATCCGTGATGTCTTCGGGCAGTTTCACCGTCGCGCCGCGGAAACCCTGATCGGAGACAAGTAGATTGTATCCCCCGCCCAGAATCAGAACCGGGATGCCGTTCTGGTTAAGATATCGCAGCGCGGCGTCCAGCGCGTTCACGCTGTTGGGGATGTACATCAAATCCGCGGGGCCGCCGATCCGGAAATTCGTGTGCCGGCTCATGGGTTCTTCCCGCAGATGGGTTCCCGGAAATTCGTTCTGAAAATCGTCAATCCAGTTCATGTTATCCTTTGAAGGCCGTCGCGGAGAGGGTGTGGTCCTGCGTTTTCTGTCACGGAGAACGCGGAGATTTCACGGAGACACGGAGGGTTTTATTAGCGCGGCCGGAGGCCGCGCACCCTGTGTCTCTCATTGTCCTCTGTGGTTATCCTTGTTTTTGCTCTTGCCTTTGCCTTTCTTGTGTGCTATGTGGCGGCGGCATTCGGCGATGCCGCCCTACATGTTTGTTCAGTTCACAGATATTAATGTGCTTTCCTCTGCGATCTCCGCGAACCTTTGCGCTCTCTACGTCAATCTTTTGAAGACAACGCGGAGGGTGTGTGGTCCCGCGTTTTCTGTCACGGAGAACGCGGAGATTTCACGGAGACACGGAGGGTTTTATTAGCGCGGCCGTGAGCCGCGCACCCTGTGCCTCTCTGTGGCCTCTGTGGTTATCCTTGCCCTTGTTTTTGTCTTTGCCCTTGCCTTTCCATTCTCACCGGCTGCGATTTTTCTTTTTTTGGTTGCGCTTGAAGCGCCGAGCGCAGCAGATGCTCGCGCCAGGCGCGGCTTTTGCGGTAATGCTGAAAGAACAAATCCCAGTTTTCCACGGAGCCGGATGTAATCATATCGGACAGAGGAGATGAGCGGCCGCGGCGCGCCACGGGGTCAGGCCTCTTGCGCGAGCGACGATTCCACGATCTCGCATATCAGGTGGATGATCACGGCGTGGGCTTCCTGGATGCGGGCCGTGACTGTGGCAGGGACAGCCAGTGTGTGCCGCGCCAGTCCCGCGAGTTTTCCGCCTCCCTGGCCCGTGAGCGCAACGCACGCCAGGCCGCGCGCCGCCGCGGTTTCAAATGCGGCCAGCACATTCGGGGAATTGCCGCTGGTGCTGATTCCGATCAGCACATCGCCCGGCGCGCCGAGCGCCTGCACCTGGCGCGCGAACACCGAGTCGAAACCGTAGTCGTTTCCCACAGATGTAAGAATCGAAGTGTCCGTGCTCAAGGCGATTGCGGGCCAGGCCGGGCGTTCCTTCTGGAACCGGCCCACAAGCTCCGCGGCCATGTGCTGCGAGTCCGCGGCGCTGCCTCCGTTGCCGCAGATCAGCGCTTTTCGCCCGGAGCGGATGGCTTCCGCAATCAGTTGCGCGGCCGCGGCGATTTCCGGAGCGAGCGTTTCCGCAGTTTGCGTAATGGCGCGGCAGGACTCCGCAGATACATTTTTAATGAGTTGCTGAATATCAGTGTTTTTCATTGTCTGGCGTTCGATTCACAAAATTTTAATGTGCCGCGGGTTTACGGCGGGTCCGGGCAGGCGGCCGCGTTTTGCGATGGGCGCGCCGTCAATTTCCTTGATGTCCATGGTCATGTCCAGGGGCCGGGCGTCCGAGATGTAGGAGCCGACGCCGAACATGTCTGCGCCCGCCTGTGAGAGTCCGGGTATGCGCGCCGGATTCACGCCGCCGGACACGGCGATTTTTACATGCGTGAAGCCTTCGAGGTCGAGCCGGTGGCGCACCTCGCGCACCAGGTCGAATGTCACGCCGCCGCGCTCCGAGGCCGTATCCAGGCGCACGCCGTGGAGCCTGTTTTTTAGTGCGCGCGCCAGGCGCAGGGTTTCCTCGGCCTCGTCCTTGAAAGTGTCCACCAGAATGAGGCGGGGCACGGCGGCGTCCACAACCGAGTCGTAGGCCTGTGCGAGTTCGAGCGTATCGCCTGCGATGAGGATGGCGGCGTGTGGCACGGTGCCTGTGGGCGTTTTGCCGGAGAGCAGGGCGCCGAGGATGCAACTGCACCCGTCCGCTCCGCCGATGATGGCCGCGTGCTCCATGA
>JAGUYV010000362.1 GCA_020061125.1 bacterium
CAACCAGCGCTATCCAGCCCATGATGCCGTAAAGAGAATAGGTGAAAGGGTTGTCCGTCTTTTTAATGACAAGGCGCAACAGCACGCCCAGCAGGGCCAGGCCCCACACCACGCCGAACAGGGACCACCCCCACCCGCCGCCCAGGACCACGAGGCACACGGGCGTGTAGCTGCCCGCGATGAGCACGAAGATCACGCAATGGTCCAGGCGCTGGAACACGGCCGTGGCGCGCGGCGCGCCCAGCCACGCGCTGAAATGGTAAGCCGCGCTGCCCAGGTACAGCAGGCACAGGGACGCGCCGTACACGGACAGGCTCGCCACATGCAGCGCGCCGCCGCGCCGCGCCGCCAGGGTCACAAGAATTGCGAGCGCGGCCGCGCCCAGCAGGAACCCCGCAAAGTGCGAGGCCGCGTTGAACATCTCGCCGGGCGTGCGCGCCACCCCGGGTTGCGCGCGTTCTTGATTGTCCATTAAAGGATAGTATAGCGGTGTCCGCTACAGTGCTGCGGGGTCCAGCCCGAACAGCCTGCACGCATTGCCGGAGAAAACGGCTTCGAGTTGCTTTTCGTCTTCCACGATGAGCCGCCACTTGAGCTGCTCGATCTGCGGGTGGGAGTAGGGCATGTCCGACCCGAAAAGGAACCGGTCCGCGCCCAGGGCGTTGAACAGGTAGCGCGAGCGGTTGATGGTCACGCAGGTGGTGTCCACAAACACATTGTCGAATTTCGCGGCGATGCGCGCGAGTTCCTTGTAGCTGTCCTTGCCGCCGTGGGCCACGATGAAGGTTGCGCCGGTGTCCGCGAACAGAGCGCGCCAGTGCCGTGCGTTGGCCGTGAAGCTGGTGTGGTGCGAGTGGCACAGGACCGGAAGGCCCAGGGCCGCGGCCTGGATTACGGCGGGCCGGGCTTCCTGGATTTTGAACTTGTCGGAAATGATATGCAGCTTGAGGCCGCGCAAACCGATGCGGGCCATGCGGCGCACCTCGGCCGCGGGGTCGGGGCAGTGCGCGGGCGCCACGCGGCCGAACCCGATCACGCGCGGGTCCGTTTTCATGAGAACCGCGATGCGGTCGTTCTGCTGCGTGTAGCAGGGATCGTGGCCGGATTCGTCAATGGGGCAGAGCACGAAGCGCGACACGCCCGCGCGCCGCATTTCCCGGTCCAGGGTTTCATAGGTGATGGCGCCGCCGTCCACGCTGAACCCCACATGGTTGTGCGCGTCGAGGATTTTCATGGCGGTCCTTTCCCGGCGCGTCATTTGGGGGCCGCGGTCATGGTGGGAACCATCGCGCCGCCCGCAGTGACATTGATGATCGGAGACAGGGACAGGCGCGAGATGCACCCGCCGAAGCGGCCGCGGAAGGCGAACGGGTTCAGGTTCACATTGAAGCGGCGGTAGAGCAGGCCGCGCGGCCCGGCCACGGGATAGAAATCCACGGGCGGGGGCACGAACTCCTGCAGCACCCAGTTGGCGCCGAACGCGCGCTCGATCAATGCGTCCCAGTCGCGCGCGGTCGTGTCCCGGCCGATGTGCACATCCTGGCCGCCGTACCCGTCCGCGGGCTTGAGCACGAAATCCCGCCGCCTGCGCCGCGCCAGGTCCGCGATGTCCCATCTCTTGCCGAAGCGGGACACGGAGCGCGGCGCGAAGTTGCGCGTCCAGGGCACGCATTTGCGGATGATTTCGCGCTCGGCGGGGGTGAACAGGGATTTGAACTTCGAGTCCGAGAGCAGGGCCAGGGTGGACTTGTTGGCCACCACCTTGCTGCGGAACGGGTTGGCCAGACACGCCTTGCGCAAGCGCGCGGCTTTAATCAGCGCCTGGCATTCCTGTTCCTTTTCAGCGATTTCGCGCGTGATCACGCGGCGGTACACCAGATGGATGCGCGTGCCGTCGGGCGCGTGCAGGCGGCCCCGGTGGAAGTCGAAATCGCGCGGGTCCACGATCACGGTGCGGAACCCGCGGCGGTTGAACTCCGCGGCGATGAGCGCGAACTCGGGGTTTGTCTTCACCTCGCGCCAGTCGGTGATGGCGATGTTCGGGGCTTCGCTCCCGTTGCCCGCGTCGCGGAACGCGGCCAGCAGCGCGGAGAGCAGCCGCGCCGTGCGGTTCAGAACCGGAAACTTGAACGCGCCGCGCATCTCCTTCATGGGGTCCGCGCCGCGGAAAATGGCCTCTTGAATGTCGCAGTACGCCATGCCCGCGGGGCTGTCGCAGTTCATTTCCGTGAATTTGAGATCCGCCACGCCGTGGAAGAACCCGTCCAGGCGCGACTTGATCACGATGCGGCTCATGTGCGGATTGATGTCAATCAGCGATCGCTCGATGTCGTTGAGTACGATGAAATCGCGCGCCTCGGGGTGATCGAAATAGAAGCGGCCGACCTTCTCGATGCAGCCCAGGATAGCCGTGGTCACGCGCTGCACATGCGCGGTCTGGCGCGGGGACAGGAAGTGCGGGCGCAGGGCCGTGGGCACGGGGTCCGCGCCGAAGGTGCAGCCCAGTTCGCGCTCACGCTCCAGGATTTCGCCGAGCAGCGCGGCCGCGTGCGGGCGGTAATCTTCGAGGATTTCCTGATACGCGCCCGCGGGGCCTGACGCGGGCGGCGCTTTTTCCGTCTGTTTCACTTTCGCAACCGGCATGGATGCCTCTCAATCCCGCGCCCCGTGGCGCGCTGGTCGGGGTCCGAACAATTGAAACATTATACCGTGCTCCGCGCGAACAGGCCACGGCGCGCGGCGGCATGCTTTTGCCCGGCTGCGGCGCCTTGCTTGGAGGGGATGTTCACTGCGCGGAAATGTGGAGATGGTTTTGCAGGATGGACAGGATAAGGCAGGATAAAAGCAAAAGGATAAATGCGAGTAAGGAATACAAAACGCCCCATGGACTGTCATTCCATATCGCCGGGAATGCATGGCGCGGATACCGAACCGCGTCATGATTGCGGTTCGGTGTATGTTTAATGCGATGATATTTGGTTTGTCGCTATGCAATTCACGCGGCGCTCGCGGTTTCTGATATTTCACAGGCTCTGCCGCATGGCCGGCGCGCAATCGTGTTATAATACTGTTACACAACAGGCATGGAGAACGCTGATGAAGTACAAAGTCAATCTCGAAAAAACCGGGGAAGGGTATGCTGTCTGGTGTCCAGGGCTTCCGGGCTGCTGGTCACAGGGCAAGACCGAAGAAGAAGCGCTCGAAAACATCAAGGACGCCATAGCAACATATCTTGCAACGGTTGACGAATTGACGCGGGACAAAATGAGCCGTGTCGTCGAGGTTGCCGTATAGCCATGCCCAGCCTGCCCGGCGTTTCTCATAAGCGAGCAATCATTGCATTTGAAAAGGCGGGTTTCAGAATTGTGCGGCAGGGCAAACATATATCCATGACAAACGGAGAGCGAATTATTATCATCCCGAGATCCAACCCCATAGACGCATTCACCATGGGCGGAATCATTAGAGATGCGGGCCTGACGGTGGAAGAATTCAAAAAGCTGCTGTAACGAATCGCCGTGATTTGTGCTTTTATGGAAAAACAATTCATAATAGACGAAATAAAACGCGCAACAAAAGAGAATGGCGGAAAACCGCCTGGGAAAGAAAGATTTTCCACGAATACAGGAATTCGGATTAGCGATTGGTATGGGAAACACTGGGCAAGATGGGGAGACGCATTAAGAGAGGCGGGGGTATCAACCAAATTCACTGAACAGCGCCTTTTCGGATGACTGTGTCATTGAGCAAATGATTTCTTTGATTAGAGCATTAGGGAAATATCCAACAACGGGGGAAATCAGGATTCATTCGCGTCAGAACAAGAGCTTCCCTAGCCACAATGTGATCACCAGGGTTGGCAACAAAAACGCTCTCGCAAGAAAGATAGTGGATTTTTGTACAAATCGGGAAGACCTTGTTGACATTGTGGAAATCTGTTCGCCGTTGTCCGAGAAGGCTTCAAAAGAAATCAGCACCACGGAGAAGCGGCAAATTATTGGATATGTGTATCTTTTAAAGTCTGGGAAGTATTACAAAATCGGGAGAAGCAATGCCCCTGGCAGACGCGAACGCGAGATAGCGTTACACATGCCAGAGGAATCCAAAATGATTCACAAAATATCAACTGACGATCCGGCTGGAATTGAAGCATATTGGCACAAAAGATTCGCTCAAAAAAGATTAAATGGAGAGTGGTTTTCTCTATCGAATGAAGAAATTCTCATTTTCAAAAGAAGAAGATATATGTGATGTACAAGGCAAATGATGTTCTTCCAGGATTTCCTCCAAATAACATTTCCTAGTAGCCGAATGGATGCACGGCAATATGCCTACGAGGGTTGCGCCATAATCCGCCCCGTTCCCGTGCGTACGCGCGGGCGCGGGCTTTGTGCGGCTGCCCGTCACTTGCCCAGGAGCCGGTCGGTTCTTTGAATCACATCCATGGAGTAGTCAATGCGGCGCATGAGGCTGGCCGAGCGTTCCTGCTCCGTTTCAATGAGCCGCCGCAGTTCTTCGGCGTAGTCTTTGATGGTCGCGTTCATCAGGTTCCGGACTGTGTTCTGCATGGCCTGCCGCCCCCCTTCGTGTGCGCACGGGTCTCCGGGCTTTGTCCCTGTACTGTCATTAACGGCGCGAACGCGCGGAACATTACACTGTGTGACGGGAATCATGCTCCGGGAAACGCCGCTCTTTTTCTGCCATGTCATCATGATTGCATCACCTCTCGCCCCTGTTAGACAATTAACACAATCGCAGGTTCACAAACAGGACAAAAGTCACATGTGACGCAGGGCACACCGGGCCATGCTCATAAGAGACACAGCGAAAAAACGCACGGCAAAAAGACAATTTGGTATTTTAATGCAATAAACGGGCGCGCGCGGCGCCGGATTTCGTGACGCGAATCACGCGCCGGTTGCAAGGCGCCGGGCGCAGGTTGCGCGGGGCGCGGACGCGGGGGTATAATCGTACCCGCAGCGTTTTATTGCGGTTTCACACAACGACCGGGAGGACACTGGGCATGGCGTATCGAATCGGAAAGCTGGCGGCGCTGGTCATGGCGGCCGTAATTGCGGTTTGCGCTTCGGCTTCGGCGCAGCAGAAGGTCAAGCTCGAACTCAAGAGCGAAAAGGGCGAGCTGGCGCGGTACACCGCGCAGATCGGCGGCGTGGTGAACATGGAACTGGCGGAGATGCCCTTCCCCAAGGCCGCCACCAACATCAAGAACCTTGAGGCCATGGCCGAAATTGATCTGTATTTGGAAACCCTGGACGCGGACCAGGGCATGATGACCTTTGATGTCAAGGCGCTGCTGGACCGCGTTCTGCTGGGCGGGCTGCTCGAATTCGACGGCCTGGGATTCAAGACCACCATGCTGTCCCCGAAGATCACCATGGTCATGGACGGCACGGGAAAAATCCACGAGCTGGACCTTGCCGAGCTGGAGATTCCGGCCGAAGGCATGCCCGAGATCAAGGGCTTGAGCAACATGGGATTCAGCCCGCGCGACATGGGCAGCTTCATGCCCATGATCGTGGGATTGCTGCCGTCGGTTTTCCCCGATGAGGAAGTGGCCGTGGGCGGCGGCTGGTCCAAGGAAGTGAATTTCGATGAAATGGGCCTGGGCGGCGCGCTGCCCCGCGTGCCCTTCGAGTTCAAGCTCCTGGCCGTCAAGGACGGCGTGGCCGACATCCAGGTCAACTCCACCGGCTCTTACGACGGCAAGGTTCTCAAGGCGTTTCTGGCCATCATTCCCGAAATCCCCATGGGCAAGGACATCATCAAAATCGAGGACATCAAGCTGCTGGTGAAATGGACCGGCGCCGGGCTTATGAAGTTCGACCTCAACGCCGGCCGCATCCTCGACATGTCCATGAGCACGGATATGGACATGGACCTGGGCTGGAATGTGGATTTCACGCACCCCGACGATTCCAAAGACAAGTGGGCCGCGGACGGCAAGATCCTCATGAAAATGAACATGGGGCTTAAGTATTCGGGCGTGCCCGCGCGCGAAGACATCAACACGCTGTTCCCGCCCGCGCAGCCCGAGGGATCGGATTCCTGATCGCGATGCTTGCATAAAGCGTGGGGGACGAAAAAACGCTGGGTACAGGCTTCGTTTTCCTTGCGGAAAGCGACCCAGTCCCCGGTTTTTTCGCAGCCTTGCGAATGTATGAGTCACACCCTCGATAGGCCAAGGGGTTTTTCAATAGCCCCCAGCCCCTGAATTTTTTGCAGATTTGCGAAATCGGCCGCATGAACCACATCAGGCGGTTTTTCATGATTACCACTTAACGCACGGAGAATAATTGAGTTTTCGCGCGCATCTGTTTTTGACTTGATTCCATTTTGTTTGTATGATCCGATCAATCGAGACCGGTTCCGGATTCAAAACCATTTGCCGGGGGGAAGAGCCATGGGCGAGCGGAATGAAGAGCCAAGGTTCGACGCATCGTATGACGCTGTGGTTGTGGGGGCGGGCAACGGCGGGCTGGGCGCGGGCCTGGCGCTGGCCGTGAACGGGGCTAGGCCGCTTGTGCTGGAGCAGCACAACATTCCCGGCGGGTTCGCCACGAGCTTTGTGCGCGGCCGGTTCGAGTTCGATGTGTCCCTGCACGAGCTGTCGGATGTGGGGCCGGACGACCGCAAGGGCGGCGTGCGCAAGTTTCTCGACGACGAGGCCGGACTGCGCATTGACTGGATGCGCGTGCCCGAGGCCTACCGGCTCATTCTCACGGGCCATGACATGAATGTGCGCGTGCCGTTCGGCGTGCGCGAGTTCATTGACTGCATCGAGGCCGAGGTCCCGGGCAGTCGCGAGACCGTAACCCGGTACATGAACCTGTGCCAGGACATCTACGACACCTTCGGATATCTGGGCCGCGGGGGCAAGCCCGGCCCCGCGCGCATGGCCAGAGATTTCGCCGAATTCCTCAAGAACGCGTCCAATCCGCTCAAGGACGCCCGCGACCTGTTCGTGCATGCGGGCAATTTTCTGCGCGCCGCGCCCTACACCGTGGCCGAGGTGCACGACGCCCTCGGGCTGCCCGGGCGCGCCGAAAAAATCATCTCCCCCTACTGGTGCTACATGGGCATTCCCATGGACCGCCTCGGATTTCCCATCTGGGCCGGCATGCTGGTGTCCTATCTCATCCAGGGCGCATATGTGCCGCGCTGCCGCTCCCAGGAAATGACCATGGCCATGGAGAGCCGCATCCGCGAGCTTGGCGGGCAGATCGAGTACAACACCCGCGTGGAGCGCATCCTTACGAAAAAAGGGCGCGTCACGGGCGTGGTCACCGCGGACGGCCACACCATCCACACGGACCATGTGATCGCGAACGCATCGCCCAACCTTGTGTTCGGGTCTTTGATTGAACCGGCCGAGGTTCCAACGCAGGCCATGAAGCTCGTGAACGCGCGCAGGGTGGCCGCCAGCGGGTTCGTGGTTTACATGGGTCTGGACGCAGGCCCCGATGACCTCGGCATCACGGACTACGGATATTTCATCGCCGAGGACATGAACACCCGCGAGCACTACGACGCCGTGAGCGTGCTCGGGCCCACGAAAATGCAGGCGGCCACATGCCTCAACCGCGTGGTCCCGGACTGCTCGCCACCGGGCACGACCATCCTGTGCATCACCATCCTGCACATGCCCGAGGCCTGGTACACGGTCAAGCCCGCGGATTATGTCAAAACCAAGAACGACATCGCTGCGGCGCTCATCAAACAATTTGAAGAGGCAACGGGCGTGGAATTGCGCGGGCGCATCGAGGAGATTGAAGTGGCCACGCCCGTGACCTTCGCGCGGTACACCGGCGCATTTGACGGCGGCATCTACGGCTACGAGCCGGATGTGTGGGACAGCGTGCCCGCGCGCATCATGCACTTGCAGAACGAGCGGTTCGTCAAGGGCCTGGAGTTCGCCGGGGGGTTTGCGCTCATGGGCCACGGATACAGCCCGTCCCTGCTGTCCGGGCGCGCGGCCGCGCTCGCCACCCTTGCGCAATTGGGGGTCAAGTCATGAAAGAGAAAATCACCATCAAAGGGGATTTGCGCGACCTGCTCGAACTGCGAAGACTCACGCACGAGCGCCCGCAGCGCATCCGCGCCGCGTCCTCGCGGCCCCAGGGGCCGCCCCCGATCAACGCGCTCGCTCACAGAATCCA
>JAGUYV010000448.1 GCA_020061125.1 bacterium
AAAACTCGTTATTTGCTTTCTTGGCATTGTTTCCAAGTACCGCAAATGAGCAAAAGTGAGGAAAAACACCGGGACTGGGTGCGTTTTGCGACAGCAAAATCTTGCCTGTCCCGCGTTTTTTCCGGCACCGGGACATTTCAACAACCCCACTGGGTCGCTTTCCGCAATGGAAAGCGTTGCCTGTACCCTGCGTTTCTTCGCCCCCTGCACCTTTTCAACAGTCCCTCTGGGGGGGCAAGCTGCACCAAAAGCGCGAACGCAGTAAAAAATAGGGACTGGGAACGCGGCGGCTTTCCGCTTGCCTGTACCTGTTTTTACGGCCGCCAGGCTCCTTCAATAACCCCTCGCCACCGTTTAACCAATTGACAAACAGGAAATTTCGCAGCATCATTTCTTCATGGTACAAAGAGTGCGCATAGTGCTGCCGGGAATCGCGCACCATATCACCCAGCGCGGGAACATGCTGCTGCCGCAACACACGGCATATTCAATGCAAAGCAACCACAACGGCGTGGGGTGCTTCTGTACCCTGTATTTGCGTATAACAAACGGTAAGCATGGGGTTGTTGAACAATCCCAGCCCCCCTGTTTATTCCGTCGCATATCTCAAAGCACTTCTCGATCGTCTGCTCAAACCGGGAAAAAGAGGGCCAAAAAAGGAAAAAGAGGAATAATTAAGTATGGTGTCCCCAAAACTCGAGAATTCATCGTACAGAAGCGGCCAGGTCTGTGGTTATATTGCAGAGAATGTGTTGTGTGTTGCAGCGCCATTTTAACGGTAAGCGTCCCTGTTTTCTTTTCGGTGCTTTGCTTAGGTAGTGCTACTTACAAACGATGCGACTTACCAATGCTATAGTCAATGCTACTAGAATGATTGCTAACACTGTAATTTTGAGTTCTTTTATCGGTCGCCCCTTTTTTAATTGAGCACATTGATTCCTATCTGTACCCCAAAATGCCAGACTTTCATCCGATATATCATCGAATAGAACGGCAGCGTTCGTTGCATTTTGGCAAATTTGAGAGGCGAATTCATCCTTATCTTTCAGCCTCATCAAAGAAACTTGAGCCATTGGCATCTTGGATAACGCTTGAATATTATCTTTTTCATTCTCGTTAAAGTAAATTAGAGCAATCTCATCAAAAAGCGCTCGCTTTTTAACGATTGCGAAAATGTTTTCCCATCGTATTTTAAGTCTTTTCACACGAAACGGATCAAATATGCGCCAAGTATTTCCTCTATCAACCGAAGATTCAATAATAAGATACTTCTCAGTTAATTGAGCCACGAATTTTCTGGAAATTGCACATTCGAATAAAATTGGCGAAATTATTATTTGAAAAGCTAATGTAAATACATGGAAGTCATGTATTAACAATTTGCCGTTGGCGAAATAAATGATGATGAATAGTACAACGACCAAAGGAATCGTAAATATAAAACTCCGATAAATATTATTGAAATTGACTCTGTTGTTATAATATATTTTTGTCATCGCTGTCTCATTTCCTCTATCTCATCTCGCGTCTCTCGTCTTCTGTCACTTGTGCCTTGGCTAGATAAATAGGGACGCTTACCGTTTGATTTGCGCGAATTCAGCAAACAGAAGCAGCCTGCGCTGTGGTTGCGTTTTAGTGATTGGTAGTTTGGGGGACACCATACTTAATTATGCTTCCCTTTTCCCTTTTGGGTCTCTTTTTCCCGGTTTATGCGGTGCGGCCGACAGGGCGCTATGGTTCTGGCTGTTCCTGGCATAGCTTGCTTTATTAAATCATACGATTGCTCCGTTTGTCAATATTTAAGGCGGGCGCCGGGTCCGCGGCATTACCGTGGGGTTGGCGAAAACCAGGGTACAGGCGCCGCTGAAAAACGGCGGTTCCGGTCCCGATGCTGCTCATTCAAGGGAAAAACCGCCCTTGCCCAAAAGCCGGCCCTTGACATCCTGTCCCCTGGATTCCGGCTCTCCGGCCGGAATGACGGCCCAAGTGAGCGGTATTGTTCGCAGTGGGGCTGTTGAAAAAGCCTTGCGGCCGTAAAAAGCAGGTACAGGCACGCGGAAAAACACCGCGTTCCCAGTCCCTGTTTTTTACTGCGTTCGCGCTTGTGGTTCAGCTTGTTGGGTTTTTCAACAGCCCCGCAGTGGGAAAAAACGCGGGACAGGCAAGGTTTTGCTGTCGCAAAACGCACCCAGTCCCGGTGTTTTTCCTCACTTTTGCTCATTTCCGGCACTTGGAAACAATGTGAAGAAAGCAAATAACGAGTTTTTCAACAGCCCCGCAGTTCGCGTTTTTCGCCCGCGCCGCTTCGTTTCCCGTGTGACCGCTCTCATGCCGCACACCCGAGGGCGCCCCCATAAATGGAATCCTACAGGCGCTGCCTGCGGTTACCGCGCTATTCCGGGGTTGTTCGCGCTGCTGCAACCCCGGGCAATTCGAGGCCCGGTTTTGCGGCTGTGGCGCGCATGGGGTTCCCCGGGGCATGCGGTTCCGCGGGCGCTGCGCCGCCTCATTGAACATTTTTTCATTATTTTGTTTAAAAGGCCTTTGAGGCGGGTATCACTGTAGGGAATATGGTATTCTATGCCCTTTTCACGGGCGCTGAAGGAGGTGACACACACGATGCAGGCAACTGTTGAAAAGAGGATTAACCGCAAGCAGAAAGTCATCCTGGTCATCGAAGACGACAGGGACATGAACGATCTGGTGTGCGACGCCCTGGACAGCGCGGGGTATCAGACACTGTCCGCATTCGACGGGGTGGAGGGGCTGCGGCTGGGCGAACAGGCGCACCCGGATGTGATTCTGCTTGACATCATATTGCCGGACGCGGATGGGGTGGATCTGTGCCGCGACCTGCGCAGGAACGAGACCACGCGTCTCATTCCCATCATCATGCTCACGGGCAGGCAGGACCTGTCCACCAAGCTCTCGTCCTACATTGCGGGGGCCAAGCGGTACATCACCAAGCCGTTCCAGATTGACCAGTTGATTGAGGAAGTGGACAAGACCCTGATTCAGAAGCAAATCGCTGCGGACTGACGCGCGCGAACAGCCGGGCGCGCGCCCGGCCGGAAGCCGAACCGCACCGCGGCCTTGTTTCCCTTTGCCGATCTTTCCGGATACTTCCCCTATAAGCAACCCGGTTCAGCGTGTCACTGCCATCCGTAGCGGCTGCACTTGAAGCCTTCGCCCAGGCGGCACATCACGCACATGGCTTCCTGTGCGCCGGAGGCCATGGAAAGCTGGGATTCGCAGCCGCCGCACAGGTGCGCCTCGCCGGGCTTCATGGAGCCTTCGCACGGCACGATGGTCATGGGACAGGTGTCCACGCACGAGTTGCATTCCTTGCAGTAGGCCGGGCGGTCGCCGAAGGGGAACCCGACGCGGCGCTCTGCGCCGCGGCCCACGAACCCGATGGCGCGCGCCTGCCACATGTCCGAGCAGATGCGCACGCACCGGCCGCACAGGATGCAGTCGTCGTTGCGGAACGGATACCGCACTTCCTTGACCCCGCAGCGCACGGCCATGTCCTGGACCGCGCGTGAGTTGGGCGCCTGCGCCACCAGAAGCTCGGCGATGTTGCGCCGCAGATGCCTGATGCGCTCGGTGTTGGTGCGGATGACCATGCCTTCCTGCACATCGAGGGTGCAGGAGGTGGTGATCCGGGAGCGGCCGTCCACGATGTTTTCCACGATGCACAGGCGGCACGCGCCGATGTCCGTCATGTTGGGGATGTGGCACAGGTGCGGGATGCAGATGCCGTATTCGATGGCCGCATCCAGAACCGTGGTGCCCTTGGGCGCGCGCGTAGTCGCCCCGTCTATCGTCAGCGTCACAATTTTTTTCATGCCGCACCTCAATGGGGTCAGGCGACCAGGATCGCGCCGAATTTGCAGGAGCTGATGCAGATGCCGCACTTCTGGCACAGGCTCGCGTCCAGAACATGGGGCTGCTTTTTGCCGCCGGATATGGCGCCGTGCGGGCAGGCCCGGGCGCAGGTTCCGCAGCCCGTGCATGCGTGCGCGTCAATGGAGTACTCGATCAGGCTGCGGCACACGCCGGCCGGGCAGCGCTGTTCGAGGATGTGCGCCCTGTATTCTTCCTCGAAGTATTTGAGGGTGGAGAGCACGGGATTGGGCGCGGTCTTGCCCAGGCCGCACAGCGAGGCCGCGGCCACGGTGTCTGCGAGGTCCGTGAGCAGATCGAGCTGTTCGAGCCTGCCCCTGCCCTCGGTGATGTCCGTGACGATCTCGAGCATGCGGTCAATGCCCAGGCGGCAGGTGGAGCATTTGCCGCAGGATTCGTCCCGCAGGAAGGTGAGGAAGTATTTTGCCACATCCACCATGCAGGTTTTGTCGTCCATGACCACGATGCCGCCGGAGCCGACCATGGAGCCGGCCTCACGCAGGGCGTCGAAATCCACGGGCATGTCGAACATGGACAGCGGCAGGCAGCCGCCCGAGGGGCCGCCGGTCTGCACGGCCTTGATCTCGCGGCCTTCCGGCGCGCCGCCGCCGATGTCGAACACGATGGTGCGCAGGCTCGTGCCCATGGGCACTTCCACCAGGCCGGTGTTTTTCACGCGGCCCGTGAGCGCGAAGATTTTCGTGCCTTTGCTGCCTTTTGTGCCCTTGGAGGCGAACCACGCGCCGCCGTTAGTGATGATTGACGGCACATTGGCCCAGGTTTCCACATTGTTGAGCGTGGTGGGCTTGTCCCACAGGCCCTGAACCACGGTGTGCACATCCTTGGGCCGCGGTTCGCCGACCTTGCCTTCGAGGGACGCGATCAGGGCCGTGGATTCGCCGCATACGAACGCGCCGCCGCCGCGCGCGATGTCCACATCAAAGGAAAATTCCGACCCGAGAATGTTGCCGCCGAGCAGTCCTGCGGCGCGGGCGCTTTCAACGGCCGCGCGCGCATGCCGCACGGCCAGGGGGTATTCGTTGCGCACATAGATGTAGCCGTGCTGCGCGCCGATGGCCAGCGCGCCCAGGGCCATGCCCTCGAGCACCAGATGCGGGTTGCCTTCGAGCAGGCACCGGTCCATGTACGCGCCGGGATCGCCTTCGTCCGCGTTGCAGATCACGAACTTTTCCTCGCCCGGCGCGTCCGCGCACTCGGCCCATTTTTTGGCGGTGGGATATCCGCCGCCGCCGCGGCCGCGCAGGCCGGACTTCTTCACCTGCTCCAGCACCGCGGCCGGGGTCATGCCCGACAGCGCCTTTGCCAGAGCCGCATACCCGCCCGCGCCAATGTAGTCCTCGATGCACAGGGGATCCACGAGTTTGTTAAGGGACAGCAGTTGCCGGTCCTGGGCGCGGTAGAACGGGATGGCGGACTCGGTGCGCGCCTTCCGGCCCGTGACCGGGTCCGTGTACAGCAGGTCCTCGATGACCTCGCCCCCGGCCAGGGTGCGGGACACGATGTCCGCGGCGTGCTCGGGCTTGAGGCGGCAATAGAACACATTGCCGGGATCAATGATCATGAGCGGCCCCTGCTCGCAGAAGCCGTGGCAGCCGGTGATGCGCACGCGCACATCATATTCAAGACGGTTCTTCTTGATTTCCGAGCGCAGCGCATCCATGACATCCTGTGCGCGGGAGGCGCAGCAGCCGGTGCCCCCGCACATGGTCACCGTGATTTTCGTCTGGCGCGACCGGGCCTGAATGTCCTTGCGCAGGGCTTCGAGAGATTCAGGACTTGAGAGCTTTTCCAGAGCTGTGGCGTTTTTTACCGTTGGCACAGGCGGCGGCCTCCTTTCGTGCGGATGCTTTCACGGGCGTGCGCTTCTTGCCGGGGGCCTGTTTTTCCTGCCCGCCGGCCTTGAGGATGAGCGCCTTGAGCTTGGCCGGGGTCACATGGTCGTGGTATTCTCCGTTCAGCACCACAACCGGCCCAAGGGCGCATGCGCCCAGGCAGTTGACCTGTTCGAGGGTGAACAGCCCGTCCGCCGTGGTTTCGCCCGGGCCGATGCCGAGCAGGCCGTGGATCTGGCTGGAGAGCAGATTGGATCCGCGCACATGGCACGCGGTGCCCGCGCAGATGGTGATCACATTTTTGCCCCGCGGTTTCAAAGACAGCGCTTTGTAGAAATTCGCGGCGCGGTACACCTCGATTTCGGGAACGCCCAGTTCCCGTGAGATGATTTTCATATCCTCTGTGCTGACATAACCGTTGCTCTCCTGGACATCCAGAAGCGTCTCAATGAGCATGTGCGGCTGGCTGCGCCTGCCCTTGAGGATGGGTTCGAGCGTGAGTGCAGACATTGCTCCCCTCCCGTGCTCTTGGCGGAATCGCGGCGCGGCGCCTGATCGCGGCCCGCGCGGCGTGCCTCGTATACACCATTGTCAAGCACGCCCGCGGTCCGGTAAATACCCATAAATTGCCTATAATCAGCCTATTAACAATGTGTATTTACATTCACGCAATACACCTATATAATGCCTATAAACAATAGGGAGTCATGCGATGAACAGACCCGGAAATCCCGCGCGGCCCTGGGGCGTTCCCCCGCACATGGACACGGACCTGCGACTGCCCCTGCCCCTGCCGGAAAACCTCGAACGAGATCCGCAAAAGCTCGAAGTGGCGCTCCTCGAGCGCATCAAGGAACTCAACTGCATGTACGGCATGGCCATTCTGGCCGAGCGCTATTCCGATTCCATCGAGGATTTTCTGCAAAGCCTCGTGAACATCCTGCCACCATCGTGGCAGTACCCGGACATCACCTGCGCGCGCATCATGTTCCGGGGGCAGACCTACAAGAGCCGCGATTTCCGGGCCTCACGGTGGCGGCAGTCCGCGCGCATCGCCATGTACGGAGAGCACGCGGGCGAGGTCGAGGTGTTCTACAAGCAGGAGCGGCCCGCGCATGACGAAGGCCCGTTTCTCAAGGAAGAACGCCTGCTTCTTGACGCCGTGGCCGAACAGATAGGCAAGATCGCCGCGCGCATCGCCTCGGAACGGGAACTGCGCGAACTGAACCGGCAGCTCACGGTCGAGCGCGAGGCTCTGCACGAAGCCAACCTGGCCCTGCGCGCCATCATGGCCCGCATCGAGGAGGAGAAGCTCGACATCAGCCGCAGCATTCAGGCCAATGTGGACAAGGCCATCATGCCCGTGCTCCACGCCATGGCCCTGGAACTGCCCGAGGGGAGCAGGAAATATGTGGACATTCTGCGCTCCAGCCTCGTGGAAATCACCTCGCCGTTCATCAACCGGCTGTCCCGCGAAGTGCTCTCGCTCACGCCCACGGAAATCCGCATCTGCGACCTCATCCGCGGCGGCATGCGCACCAAGGAAATCGCCCAAATTCAGGGCATCTCCGAAGCCACGGTGAACCGGCACCGCGAGCACATCCGCCGCAAGCTCGGCCTCGTGAACCGGGAGGTGAACCTGGCCGCGTTCCTGCAATCCGGGGAATGGAGCCGCCAGGCGCCGCGTCTCTGACCGGCCAACGCCCCGGCTGCTTGACAGCCCTGCGGCCCCGCAATACAATCGCCCAAAACGCCGCGACAGGCCTCCGTCCCCATGGAACACATCACACCGGATCACATGGAGCATGTCTCCTGCCCCCTATGCGGCGGGACCCGGCACAAGAAATTGTTCGATGCGGCGGACATCAAGCACGGCGTGAGCGGCCGGTTCTCGTTCGTGCGCTGCGCTTCGTGCCGCCTGATTTTTCAAAATCCCCGAATCAAAAGCGAATTCCGCGATTTGATGTACACCCCGGATTATGAGCCGTACCACCACGGCCGGGGGAGCGTGCTCGACGACCCCGCGCGCCTGGCGGCCACGATTCCCCGCTACGAGATTCTCGAAAAATACTGTGCACAACCCGGCGCTCTCCTGGATGTGGGATCCGCATCCGGGGATTTCATCGAATACGCCGCGTC
>JAGUYV010000439.1 GCA_020061125.1 bacterium
CAGAAGCGCGCCCAGGGGCAGGCCGCCGCCCAGGGGCTTGGCCAGGGTCATGATGTCCGGCTTGACCCCGCTGTGCTGGAACGCGAACCACTTGCCCGTGCGCCCCAGGCCGCACTGCACTTCGTCGAAGATCAGCAGCAGCCCGTGCCGCCGCCGCAGCGAGGCAAGGCCTTTCATGAACTGCCGGGTTGCCGGGTAGATGCCGCTTTCGCCCTGCACCGGTTCCACCATGATGGCCGCGGTTTTTGCGGACACAAGTTTTTCCACGGACTCGAAGTCGTTCAGAACCGCGTACTTGAAGCCCGGCACGAGCGGGTCGTAATGCTGCTGATAAAATGGCTGGCCCGTGGCCGTGAGCGTGGCCATGGTGCGGCCGTGGAACGACATTTTCATGGAAACGATCTCGTGGCGCTTTTCGCCCTTGAGCGAGAAATACTTGCGCGCGAGCTTGATGGCGCCCTCGTTGGCCTCGGCGCCGCTGTTGCAGAAGAACGCTTTGCCCAGCCCGCTGAATTCGCACAGGCTGCGCGCCGCGTGCAGCATCGGCTCGGTGTAATAAAGATTGGACACATGCGACAGAGTGTGCGCCTGATCCGTGATGGCTTTGACAATGCGCGGGTGCGCGTGGCCCAGGGAATTCACGGCCAGGCCGCCCAGCATGTCCAGATAGCGTTTGCCCGAATCGTCGTAAACATACACGCCGCGGCCGCGGGCCAGCAGCAGGGGAAAGCGCTTGTAGGTCTGGAACACAAATTTTTGATCCAGAATCCGGGCGTCGTTGAAATTCATTGCGGATCCGCTCCCTTCGTGCCGCCGCGCGTCAGGTCGTGTACTCGGCGTTGATTTTTACATATTCGATGGACAGGTCCCCGGTCCAGCGCCGGGCGCACGCCTGTCCGTTGTCCGCGTCCAGCCGGATGTGGACTTCCTTGCCCTGCATGATCTTGCGCTTGTATGAAACGGGTTCGCCTTTTGCGAACACGGTCTGTCCGTCAATGGTGAGCGTGGCCCGGGCCGGGTCAATGTCCGCGCCGCACGAGCAGGCCGCGCTCAAGATCCGGCCCCAGTTCGGGTCGTTGCCGAAGATCGCGGTTTTCACGAGTTGCGAATCGGCGATGGCCATGGCCATGGTGCGGGCCTGGGCCGGGGTTTTTGCGCGCTCCACCTCGATGGTGACCACCTTGGTCACGCCTTCTCCGTACAGAACCATCTGCCGGGACAGCTCCGCGCAGAGATATTCGAGCGCGTCCTCGAATTCCTCAACCGGCGCGCCGCCGGGGCCGATGCGCACGCGCGACAGCCCGTTGGCGAACACCGCGAAGGTGTCGTTGGGACTCATGTCGTTGTCCACGGAAATGCAGTTGAAGGTTTTGTTCATGACGCGGCGCGCGACGGGTTTCAATGCGCGCGCGCCGATGGCGGCGTCCGTGAACACGAAGGCGAGCATGGTGGCCATGTTGGGATGAATCATGCCCGCGCCCTTGGCCATGCCGCCGATGCGGTAGGCGCCTTTGCCCGATCCGATCTGAATGCACAGGCTCTTGGGCGCGGCGTCCGTGGTCATGATGGCGCGGGCCGCGTCATCGCCGCCGGATTTGCTCAACGCCGCGCACAGGGCGGGCAGGGCGGCCGTGATTTTGTCCATGGGCAGGCGGCGGCCGATCACGCCTGTGGAGGCGTGCAGGGTCTGCTCCGCGGGCACGCCCAGTTGCGCGGCCACGCGGTTGCACAGCACATTCGAATCCCTCACTCCCTGTTCCCCGGTCGAGCAGTTGGCGACCCTGGCGTTCACCAGCAGGGCCATGGCGTTGTTGCGGCTGATGCGCAGCCGGTTTTTGAACACGCTGATGTGCGCGCCCTGGAGCTTGTTGGTGGTGTAGAACGCGGCGGTGTTGCACTCGGCTTCGGACGCCACCAGAGCCAGGTCCGGCTCGTTGTTGGCCTTCATGCCGCAGTGCAGGCCCGCGGCGGTGACGCCCGTGACCCCGCACACGCCGCCGGGGATTCGTTTGTATTTCTGTGTGGCCATGTATTCCTCCGCGAAAAATGCGGCGTTGCGCCCGGCTCACGCGAGCCGGGTTCGTTTACGGAACGATGGGCGTTGCGGCCAGGCCCGCGGTTTCCTTGATGCCGAACATGATGTTCATGTTCTGCACGGCCTGGCCCGCCGCGCCCTTGATCAGGTTGTCAATCGCGGACACAACTTTTATCAACCCGTTGTCCTCGTCAACGAAGGCGTTGACCAGGCACAGGTTGGTGCCGTTCACCTGCTTGATGGCCGGAACTTTGTCCGGGTCCGCAAGCTGCAGGAACGGGTGTCTGGCGCATTCTTTTTCGTAAGCCGCGCGCAGTTCGTCTGCGGACACGGGTTCGAGCATGCGCACATACATGGTGGACAGGATGCCGCGCGGCGCGGGGATCAGGTGCGGGGTGAAGGCGATGCGCGCCTCGCCGCCAAACATGCCGGAGGCTTCCTGCTGCATTTCGGAAATATGGTTGTGGCGCACGACTTTGTACGCCGTGAAATCGCCGTATCCCTCGCTTAAAAGCAGATTGATTTTGGCCGAGCGCCCCGCGCCGCTGTATCCGGACTTGGCGTCCACGATGATGTCGCGGCTCAACCGGTTTGCAAACGCCTTGAGCGGCAGCAGGCCCAGGAGCACGCTTGTGGGATAACAGCCCGGATTGGCCACCACGCGCGCTTTGCGGATTGCGGGTTTGTAAACTTCGGGCAGGCCGTAGACCGCGGATTTGACGAGCGCGGGATACGGGTGCTTGAAGTGATACCATTTTTCATACGCTGCGGGATCGCGCAGGCGGAAGTCCGCGCTGATGTCAATCACGCGCGCCTTTTTGGCCAGTTTGTGAACGAACGGGTGCGCCTTGCCGTGCGGGAACGCCACGAAATACAGGTCCGCGGGCGTGGCCGCGCCTTTGTCGTGGGACACAAACGCCGCATCGCCCACGGGCGCGGCCGGGAATGCATC
>JAGUYV010000366.1 GCA_020061125.1 bacterium
CTCGAACGCCCCGGCGGCCTTTTCCTCGGACGCGGCTTCGCCGTGAACGCGCGCCTGCTCGTGCGCCTGCACCGCCACGGCGCGCGCTTCGCAGAAACCCCGCACAAATACCGCTACAACCTCAAGCTCGGCCCCAGCAAGATGGACCTGCTCGCCAACATCCTCATCTACGGCAGAGCATTGCTCAAACCGTGACCCCCGCAGCGCTTCCCCCCTTCGCCTTCAAGCCCGTCATTCCATCATGTCTTTGGCTGGAATCCACGGGGGGGGCCCGGCCCTCGCCCTTGTACGCCTCTTTCCCCGGCGTTTCCCCTGCTGCGCGCTTCATCTACAACCGCGCCGCAGCCGCAGTCAGCCGTTTGCGCCGCCTTGAAAAACTTGAACAGCGATCTTTAAATTCTGCGCCGGGTGATTACAATATTCTGGTGCGGCGGCAGCCCGCCGCGCAACATGGTGAGTGTAGCTCAGTTGGTTAGAGCGCCTGACTGTGGCTCAGGAGGTCGAGGGTTCAAATCCCTTCACTCACCCTCAAAAAGCCAAGTAATAAAGCCATTTTTTGTAAATCGGACGCCGTTTACAAACCGTTTACAAAACCCTTCACTCACTCCAGATTCCTACACCTCTGGGCAATAACGGGTATTCCAATACCACATAGCACAGGACGCGGATCTGTTGCGCCCTGGGATTATTTTTTTCTGGCCGGGGACCACGGCTTTATAAATCTATATCTCCGCGCCCTGGCGCACACGCACACGCGCGCCGGATGTTCTCTTACACTTGTAAGAGATAAACCGGGGACCAGAGCGCGGCATGGGACACGCCGGACGCTGACCACGGCGTTGACGCGGCTCTGGAGCAGACCACCGGAGACACCACCGGAGACACCACCGGACACAGGCGGCGCGAAGGCCGGGAGCACCGGGGGGAACGGACGGGCAGCCCTCGCGGTCCTGGCCCGCACCTGTAGCAAACTTGCTACACCTGGGACGCCACGGGGTTGGCCAACAAAACAGACAATATAGCATATAAAAGTGTATCATATTCCCGCGAACAGGATCATGACATAATAATCCGCAATAACAGACAATGAAATATCCCCATAAACACTGGCTTTTTTGCGCAATTTAACATATCGGATATTATGCGACGCTCATGTTTATGGCCGTGATGTGTAACGGCTTACACACTCAATGGGTAATTATTACCCACGCCGGAACCGGGCGACCGCGCCACGCGCCCGGCATCGCCAGCAGCTTGAATCTGCGCACTGGCGCGCCCCTGGGCGCATGTTCGGCGGCGTCGCGGGCAATCTCTGGCTGTTGTGCGTGTTCGCGCTCCGCGTCGCGCGGAATTTTTTCAACCGGGCCGGGCCGTCAAAAAATCCGGGTACCGTCCGGCGGCGGGCGGCGGAGGCCCCGCGACTATGCGCGCAGCATTTTCAAAGTTGGCCAACACCACGGTTCCCGCGCGTGTCCGGGCGTGTGTCCTGGGCGCATGGCGTCCCCGTGGGCGCGTTTTTACGCTCATGGGTATATCTTTTATCGTTTGGGAGCGGAAAGCGCGCCACAGGGGCAAACTTGCGCGCTATGCTGTCAAGGCAAAAATACCGCCCTGGAAGGGACAAGGCGGTGAGGTGCGAAGATGATGTTCTGGAGGTCTTTCCTGCTGGATTTGTCTTACTCCCTACCTGGGGACATCAACGGGCTTTCCCGCGCTCTGATTGGCGGTGTTCCCGGTTGTTCGCAGTGCTCCGGGCTTGCGCCCGGAGCTGTCGCGGCATGGGCCGGAGACCGTGATCACTGGCCCATGACTACAGTATATCGCACTCAAGAAAAGTATGCAAGGACTTCACAAATATTTATTGTACAGCTATAATTGTAATACAAGGTAATACCGGGAGAGGGGGTGAAAAAATGGACGATAAGCAAAAAATGATAGGGCGCATTGCGAGAAACTCAACTTGCAGCGTGATCGTTTCCGTGCTCCCTGCGGCCAGCGGCACCATGATTGACATTCGGCAATATTTTGAAGCGGCGGATGGCCCGCGCCCGTCAACGCGGGGCGTGCGGTTGCCGATGAGGGACGCGCAGAGGTTGGCCGATTTGATACAAACGGCCATCACAGAGGGGAGCGCGGACAAGAGCAGCGAAGGGGATAGCACCGATGACCAGTGAATGGAACCACGGCCCGCGCGCCTTTGCGGCGATTGTTGGCCAACAAAACGAACCGAAGGGACAAATCGAAATGACAGAGAGAGAACAACTTGAAGGCAAAGCGCGCGCGGCGCAAAAGCGCGTGAGCGAACTGAAGGCCGCGCGGGACATGGCGCAGCTTGAGGCGTCCATGACTGGCGCGGGCGACGCCGTGCTGGCCGCGCTGCTCGCGGATCTCGAAGCACAGATCGAACCGCTACTCACGGAACGCGCGCGCCTTATTGCGGGCCACATGCGGCGGGATGCGGGCGCGGATTGGCAAACGCTTGTTTCCGATTATTGCAAGGCGCACGCGCTCGATGACCGGGACGCGGATTGCCGCATGAGCGCGGTTAAAGCCATGCTCAAGAGCGGCGAATTGACCGACGCCGATCTGTTGGAGGATTGCTAAAATGTGTCTCTCACCGGCAATCGCTGACGAACAGGACGCGCCCGGCATCGCGGAGCAGCTTGAAACCGTGGAGCGCGAAATCACAGCGGCACAGGAGCGGCAGGCGTCCGGCGTGAGTTATGACGGCGGGCATGCTGCGGCGTATGCGCGGCTCAAGGACCTGTCCGAACGCCGCGACGCGCTCCTGGCCGAACTGTTGCGGCTCCGCGCACAGCAGGCGCATGAACAGCTACAGGAACTTGTGAGCGCGGCACCTGGGCGCGGCGCGGAACTGGAGCGCAGCGCGGACAAACTGGCCGCGAAGTGCGGCGACCAAGAGCGGGTGATCGCCTCTGCTGAAAAGCAACTTGCGCATTTTCAAACCGAGCTGGCCAAGGCTTTGAAATCCGACAACAAAGACGCCATCGCGCGGGCGCAAAGTGAACTTTCCTTGCACTCCGCGCGGTGCTCGAACGCGCGGGAAACGCTCGAAAGCGCAGAGGGCGAACGGCAGCAAATTGAGAGCGAGATCCTGCGCTACAAGGCCGCGCAGGGCATCGAAACCGCGCTCCGCGAATACGCCACGGCTGCGGCGCACCTGGCGGCGCTCCATGCAGCGGGCGCGGTTGCGGATCGGCTGTTCCGCGTC
>JAGUYV010000424.1 GCA_020061125.1 bacterium
CTGCGCGCGGTTGTGGGCCATCTCGAAGCCGCGCTACAATATGACAAGAGCGATTGCGACACATATAAAATCCTGGTGAGGGCGCAGGCCGGACTCGGCAACCCGGCCGCGGCCCGCAAATACGCGGACTCACACGCGGAATGCATGCGCGCACAGTATGATATTCGTTAATCCGGACTGCTATCAGGGATTCCGATTCCCGTCTCTGGGCATGTTGAGCATTGCCGCGAGCCTGCGCGCCAATGGCCTGCCCGCGCACTATGTGGACTGCAATTTCGAGCCGGACTGGAAGCAGCGTCTGGCCGCGCTCGTGCGCGAGGATTCCCTGATCGGCATCACCGCCAACATCCTGTCCATCAAGCCCGCGCTGGAGCTGTCGCGCCACATCCGCGCCGCGCACCCCGATGCGCGCATCGTCATGGGCGGCCCGTATCCCACCGTGGAATACAAAAAGCTCATTCCCGAAGCCGCGGACATCGTGGTTCTGGGCGAAGGCGAGGACATCACCGCGCGCCTGGCCCGCGGCGATGCGCTCGAACAGATCCCCTCCATCGCCTTTCGCGCCAACGGCGGCGCGGCCGCCAACCCCAGAACCGGACTCATCATGGATCTGGACGCCCTGCCGTTCCCGGCGTGGGATCTCGGCACCATCCCGCGCTACCGCCTTCCCCACACACGCAAAAACCCGGTGCTGCCGGTGATGACCTCCCGCGGCTGCCCCTTCAACTGTATTTTCTGCGGCTCGGACATCATCAACGGAAACCGCATCCGCTACCGCAGCGTGGACAGCGTGCTGGCCGAGATAGACCGCATGGTCAACAGCTACGGCGTGCGCGAAATCCAGTTCTGGGACGACAACTTCACGCTTAACAAAAACCGGGCCATGGAACTGTGCGAGGGCATTATCCGCGCCGGGCACAAGGGCCTGTGCCTGTCCATCCCCAGCGGCATCAAGCCCGACCACGGCGACGACGAACTGTTCCGGACCATGGCCCGCGCCGGGTTCTACTTCGTGTGCATCGCCGTGGAAAGCGGCTCCCAGGAAGTCATGAGCCAGCTCGGCAAAAAAGTGGATGTCAGCAAAGTGCGCGAAACCATCCGGTCCGTGCGCCACGCCGGCATCCTGACCAACGGATTCTTCATGATCGGCCTGCCGTTCGACACGCGCGAAACCATGGAGCAGACCATCGCCTTCGCGCGATCCCTGCCCCTGCACCAGGCCCTGTTCTTCATCACCATCCCGTTCCCGGGCACGGACCTGCACCGTCTCGTATCCGAAAAGGGCCGGTTCCTTTACAGCGACGAGCAGCAGCTTTACGAAGACGGATATTTCATGGGCCGCGCCTCGTACGAGATGCCGGGCCGGTTCGACGCCGCGCTCGTCGAGGCCATGTACAAAAAAGCCTACCGCTCGTTTTTCCTCCAGCCCGGCCGCCTCGCGGCCCTGGCCCTCAAACGCATTCGCAGCCCAAAAGACATTTACTACCTCCTGATCAAGGGCCTCAAGGTCCTGTTCAAGGGACGGCAGTTTTAATCACGGAGGGGACGCCCATGAAACGCGCGATCAAAATTATTGCCGCTCTGGTTTTTCTGCTTGCCGTGTTTGTGCTCGTGTTCCCATTTTTCCGCCGCGACCTGGAGAACATGAACGGGAAGATGGCCGCCGGAGACGATGCGCAGTTTGTGCAGATGCCGGACAAAACCTGGATGCACTATGTCGAGCGCGGAAGCGGGGATGAGACCCTCATTCTGATCCACGGGTTCTGTTCGTCAACCTACACATGGAAAGACGCGATTGGCCCGCTGTCTGAAAAATACCGCGTGTACGCCATTGATCTGCCGGGTTTCGGATTCAGCGACAAGCCCGCGGATTTTTCCTACGATTACGAGAACTTCGCGCACGCGGTGCGGCGGTTCATGGACGCCAAAGGCATCAAGCGGGCTTCGTTCGCGGGCAACTCCATGGGCGGCGGCGTGACCGTGAAATTCGCGGCCCTGTACCCGCAGCGCGTGGACCGGGTGATCCTGGTGGACAGCGCCGGGTATCCGCATCACGGCAGGGGCGCCGCGCCCCTCAAGCTCCTCGGCATGCCCGTGCTGGGCCGGTTCCTGTTCAGCCTCAACGCGCCCGCGCCCATGAAGATCATCCTCCAGCGCACCAGCTTCCACGACGACTCCAAAGTCACGGACGAACGCGCCGAGGCTTACTTCCAGCCGTTCCGTGTGCATGGCGCATCCCGCGCGGCGCAGAACGCCATCAAGAGCATCGGCGGCGCGTCCCTGCGGGACGATGTGACGAAAATCACGGCCCCCGCTCTCATCGTCTGGGGCGAAAACGACGAACTGATACCCCCGGAATCCGCAAAGCAGTTCCATAAGGATCTCAAAGGTTCCAAACTGGTGACGATTCCCTCTTGCGGGCATCTCCCCGAGGAGGAAAAGCCGCAGGAGTTTGTTTCCGCGGTCCTGGATTTCATGGGCGACGCGCCCGCGGGCAGGTGACGCCGCCTTTTTCGCCACACGGCGGAACATTCGGCGCGCCCGCCTGTCTGAACCAGCATAGCCCCGGAACATGCGGATGCCACAGTGTAAGATTCCGCGGACCGGCGCAATCATCTCACAGGATTCGCCCGAAAGGAGAGCAGCAATTATGAAAAGACCGTTGCTGACTGGAATGCTGATTTTCATGGCGCTGGCGTTCGCCGCAAGCATGGCGCGCGCTGACGGCATCCTGGTGCCAGGCCACTGGCCCCCGCCCCACGATGTGATCGTCGAACCCCTGCCCGCTTTCGCCATCAAGTACCACCATGTGAAAGTGGACATCGAGGGCCAGCTCGCCAAAACGCACATTGACCAGGTGTTCATCAACCAGGTGAACCGCGAGATCGAGGGCACCTACCTGTTCCCCATCCCCGAGGGCGCGGCCATCAAGGATTTCAAGATGTGGATGAACAACGAGCCGATCCCCGGAAAAGTGCTGGACAAGGACGAGGCGCGCCGCATCTACGAGGCCATCGTGCGCCAGCGCAAGGACCCCGGCCTGCTCGAATATGTGGACCGCGGCCTGTTCCGCGCCAGCGTGTTCCCCATCCCGGCCAACGGCGAGCAGCGCATCGAAATCGAATACACCGAGATGTTGACGAAAAACAACAACACCGTGCCCTACACCTACCCGCTCAACACCGAGCGCTTTTCCTCAAAGCCCATCAACGATGTCACCATCTCCGTGAACATCCATTCCAAAATCCCCATCAAAAATGTGTACTCGCCCACGCACACCGTGAGCGTGCGCCGGCCGGACAACAACACCGCGGCCATTTCCTACGAGGAAGCGAACACCCGGCCCAACATTGATTTTTCGATCTACTACAGCCTTAGCGAAGACGACATCGGCTTGAGCCTTCTGACCTGGAAGCCCAAAGGCGAGGACGGGTACTTCATGTTCCTGGCCGCGCCCCCGGCCGAAGTGCAGGAAAAGGAAGTGGCGGCCAAGGATGTGGTGTTCGTGTTCGACCGCACCGGCTCCATGAGCGGCGATAAAATCGAGCAGGCGCGCGAGGCCCTCAAGTTCTCCCTGCGCAACCTCAACGCCAAAGACCGCTTCAATGTGGTCACATTCAATGAAACCCCGGAACCGCTGTTCGACAAGATGCAGCCCGCCACCAAAGCCAACATAGACAAGGCCCTGGAAATGGCCGGCGCGCTCACGGCCGTGGGCGGCACCAACATTGACGAGGCGCTCACCAAATCCGCGCCCATGCTCACCGACAAGTCGCGCCCGTCATTCATTCTGTTCCTCACCGACGGACTGCCCACCGTGGGCGTGACCGATGTGGACCAGATCCTCGCGGATGTGCAGAAAGCCATGCCCAAGTTCGCACGCGTGTTCGTGTTCGGCGTGGGCTACGATGTCAACACTTTCCTGCTGGACAAGATGGCGGGCAACCACAACGGCGTGCCCGAATATGTGCGGCCCGGCGAAGACCTCGAGGTCAAGGTCTCGGCCCTGTACCGCAAGATCAGCTATCCCATCCTTGCGAACCTCGAAATAGACTGGGGCGCCATGCGGCCCTACGACATCTTCCCGGGCAAGCTGCCCGACCTGTTCAAGGGATCGCAGATCATCCTGGCCGGCCGGTTCAAGGGCAGCGGCACGGCCAAAGTCAAGCTCACCGGAGAAGCCCAGGGCAAAAAGGAATCCTTCACGCTGACCCAGAACCTGTCGGACACCATGCCGCTGAACGACTTCATTCCCACCCTGTGGGCGCAGCGCAAGATCAACTTCCTGCTCGCCGAAATCCGCCTCAAGGGGCACAACAAGGAACTGGTGGACGAAGTCATCCGCTTGAGCAAACAGTTCGGCATCATCACGGAATACACCTCGTTCCTGGTGGAAGAGCCGGGCATGGTGTCGTCCGAGGAGTTTGAGGAACGCGCATTAAGTTCGTTCGACCGCGCGGCAGCGCCCAAGATGAAGCGAGAGAGCGGCGGCTCGGCCGTGAACCAGAGCGTGAACCTTGCGGCCGGACAGTCGGCCACCACGGCCAACATCGGCGTGCAGGGCTACTACGACGAGGACGGCAGCATGGTGAGCATCAGCCAGGTGCAACAGGCCGGAGACCGCGTGTTCTTCCAGCAGGGCCGCGTGTGGGTTGAAAATACCTACAACGATAAAATGGAAGTGCTCAAGGTCAAGGCCTTCAGCGAAGCGCAGTTCCAATTGCTGGCCAGAGACCCGTCGCTCGGCAAGTACATGTCTGTGGGCGAGGAAGTCATCATCATGGTCAATGGCCAGGCCGTGCAGATCGGCGCCGAGGGCCAGGACACCTTGAGCGACAAGGATCTCAAGAAGCTGTTCGGCTCGTAATTCCGCGCGCCGGCAGACGACAGACGACGCGACATCAAAACGCCGGCCTGCGGCACAGCGGGCCGGCGTTTTCTTTCTCTGTTAAGAATCTGCCGCGCTGCGTGGCGCGGGTTTTTTGTTGCCGCGGGCGAGGCGCGCAGGATATACTCAAAACATGAACCGTGAGGCCGGAACACAGTGGGCCGGATACACCGTGGCCGAGTTCGAGCGCATGATGGCGCAGGAGGATTTCGTGATGCTGTCCGAATGGGACGGCGCGCGCGGTCGCATGCGCATGCTGTGCGAGCTGGATCCGAACGCGTGGTTCCAGTCCGGCTGTCTGATCTGGGATGTGCAGGAGCGGCTGGAAAACACGCCGGAGATGCCGTTTGGCGCATACCGGCTCGAGATGCGCGCGGGGCGCGGCGCGCTGCCAACGCTCAAGAACGCGCTGCCCACGCACATGGCCGGCGCCGTGGAGCCGGACAGCGC
>JAGUYV010000125.1 GCA_020061125.1 bacterium
CGGCCGAGATCAGAGCCGCCGCCTTGGCGGGCAGCCTCCCAGCTCCTGTTTGACCTTGCACCGGGCGGGGTTTGCCAGGCCGCCGCGTCGCCGCGGCGCCGGTGCGCTCTTACCGCACCTTTTCACCCTTGCCGGCCCGCTCGCGCGGACTTGGGCGGTTTGTTTTCTGTTGCACTTTCCGTGGGGTTTCCCCCCCTGGCCGTTAGCCAGCGCCCTGCCCTGTGGTGTCCCGACTTTCCTCAAGCGTTTCCTGGGAAACGCCCGCGGCCACCTGGCCTGCCGGTTCGCATGTCAAGCTTCACACAGTTTCATTATACCAGCCGCGCCCGGAATTCCCAACCCGGTTTCCCGCGCGCGGATTTTTGCGCATTGACGCCTCGCGCTCCGGGTTTGCCAAGTCGCGCGCCGCGGTTTATAATGAGGGTCTTGACGGCGCGCCCGCGCGCGCCGCACGCGGTTCGTTCGACGGTAAAAAACCCGTACATCACGGTTTGTTCAAGGGGAGGTCATATCATGAAATACAAAGCGGAATTCATTTTCGATGCGCCCGAGGCCATGGTGTGGGAAGCCCGGGAAAAGCGGTTCGAGCACCCCGAGCGGTTCCCGGAACTCCAGAAACAGGAACTCATGGACCGCAAGGAAGAGGGCGATGTCATTAAGCAGAAACGCAAGATCGAGCTGTCGGCCAGCGTGCCCAAGGCCCTGCGCACGGTGCTGCCCGCCGAGATGCTCAAGTGCATTGACGAGTCCGTTTACGACCGCTCCAAGGGCACGCACCATTTCGTGGTCAAGCCCAATTTCAAAACCGATGTGTTCACCTGCAAAGGCTTTTCCAAATACGAGGAATTCGAGGATGGCGGCAAGGTCAAGACCAAGCGCTATCTGGAACTCGATGTGGTCGTGAAAGTCCCCATCGTGGGCAGGAAAGCCGAGGAAGTGATTCTCGACGGTTACAAGAAGAATGTGCTGCGCGACAACGACAGCATCAAGGAAATGGTCGAGATGATGAAGAAGGAAAAAGGCGCATAAGCGCCGCGGGCCGGTTTCCGGACCGCACCCTGTGCACCACCCGGCCCCGCCAGCGCGCGGGGCTTTTTCATGCCCGTTTGCGCGGCGCGCCCGTTTGCGGTACAATTAGACAGACAAGAAACATTCTGGTCACAACAGGAACTTCCGGCACGGCCTTGATCGCAGCGCCGCTGCGCGCCCGGAGGCCGCCGCCGCTGTAAAAAAAACGCGACAAAAGAATTCGCGCTCCGCTACATGCATTCGAGCGGATGCGCGATACCCCCGGCCTTTTTCGCCCGGTATGATCCTTTCAAGCAACAGCAAACGCGCGCCACGCATCGGGGAACCGGCGCGGATGAGAGGTGAAAGGGTATGTTGACCCAAGAGCGCAAAACGGCAATCGAAGAACTCATCGAACAGGAAAGCCCGTTTCTCTGGGCGCAGGCGCGCGCGCTGACACGGCGCTTCGAGGACGCCGAAGACCTGTTCCAGGACACGGTCATGAAAGCGTGCAAGTCGTGCGACACCTTCCAGCCCGGCACCAACTTCCGCGCCTGGATCCGCAGGATCATGGTGAACACCCACATCAACCGGCTGCGCCGCAAAGATTCTGCCCACATTCTCATTGACGACTTTTCGAGCGGACAGCACGACCACACCCAGTACAACCTGCCGGACGGCCAGCACAACGCCGGCACGGACAGCCCGGAACAGATCTTTTTCCGCGACCACATTGACGAGCGCATCATGGATGCGGTGCACAGCCTGCCTTCCGAATTCCGCGCCGTGTTCAACCTGTACCACTTCGAGGGCAACGCCTACGAGGACATCAGCCGCGCGCTGGGCATCCCCGTGGGCACGGTCAAGTCCCGCATCTTCCGCGCACGCCAGGTGCTGGGCGCGGACATCGAGGCCTTGCAGCGCGGCCCGGCCGCAAACTGACCGCTCACCCGCACGCAAACAGCCCCTCCCCTGCGGAACGAACGGCATTACCGCCGCTTCTCAAAAATTCATGTTGATTTGAATTTCACGAATTGCTGAAGTTACGGCCGAACCGGAACAGCCTGGATTTTCAGATCCGGGCCGAGCTGTGTCACGGACTCGAACTTGAGGCCCAGGCTTTTGTCCAGAGAGCCGAAGCCTGCGCCGGAAACGATGGACCGGCTGTGCGCGCCGCCCAGGACTTTGGGCGCCACATAGAACACAACTTTGTCCGCGGCGCTGGCGCGGAAGAATGCGTCGTGCACCGCGCCGCCGCCCTCCACGAGCAGGCACATCACATCCCGGCGGCCGAGTTCGCGAATCACGGCCTTGATTTTCAGCCGCCCCTGTGCGTCCGCGGGAACCTGGACAACCGCGCAGCCCGCGGCGCGCAACCGTTTGATTTTTCTCTGATCCGCATCCATGCTCGTGAAGATCAGGGACTTGCCGTCGCCCGCGTTCTTCACGAATTTGAGTGACGGGCGCGTGCGCAGGCCGCCGTCCAGCACCACGCGCAAGGGCTGCGGCGGGCGGCCCGGCAGACGGCAGGAAAGGCTCGGATCGTCCAGCATCAGGGTGTTCGCGCCCACCAGAATGGCGTCCGCGTCGCGGCGCAGTTCATGCGTGTCGCGCCGCGCTTGCTCCGATGTGATCCATTTGGAGCTGCCGTCCGCCGCGGCGATCTTGCCATCAAGGGTCATGGCGCCCTTGAGAATCACATACGGCAAGCCCGTTGTGATGTGCTTCAAATACGGCAGATTCATGTCGCGCGCCTCGGATTCGAGCACGCCGGAGGCCACCTGGATGCCGGCCTGTTTGAGAATCTCGAAGCCGCCGCCCGCGACCCTGGGGTTGGGGTCGGACATGGCGGCCACCACGCGGCGCACGCCGGACGAGGCCACACGAGGGGCGCAC
>JAGUYV010000397.1 GCA_020061125.1 bacterium
CAGCGGCAGTCCCTGTTCGGCACCGTGATCAACACCGCCACATGCCCGCGCTGCGGCGGCGCGGGCAGCATCATCGCCGACCCCTGCAACACTTGCATGGGGTCAGGCCGGCAGCGATCCGAAAAGACCGTTCGCATTACCATTCCCGCGGGTGTGGAAACCGGCCAGAAGCTGCGCTTGAGCGGCGAGGGCGAGGCTGGCGAACCCGGCGCGCCCCCGGGCGACCTCTTCGTGTTCATCATTGTGGCGCAGCACGAATTCTTCCAGCGCGACGGGCAGGACATCTTCTGCGAAATCCCGGTCAGTTTCGTGCAGGCCGCGCTTGGGGATGAAATCAAAGTCCCGACATTGTATGGATATGAAAAGCTGCGCATTCCCGCGGGCACCCAGCCGGGCGCAATTTTCCGCCTTCGCGAGAAAGGGTTCCCGCACCTTCGGGGACACCACAGGGGCGACCAGCATGTGCGCATCAAAATCGAGGTGCCCTCGAAGCTCAACTCAAAACAGAAAAAGGCCCTCGAGGAATTCGCCAAAGTCAGCGGCGAGGATGTCAAACAGCCCCAGCAGGGTTTCTTCGACAAAATCAAGGACCTGTTCCAGAACAAAGACTAACCGCAAGCGCCTGACGGGCGCGCACATGCGCGACAGGCAACCATGAACGGGCGCACCTCACATGAAAAAACGCATTGGAGTCATTGATATAGGGACCAACACAACGCGCCTCGCGGTGTTTGAAGCCAAGGACGCGGGCGAGCGGGTTCCCCTGGTGCGGCGCAGCCAGATCACGCGCCTCGGCCAGGGCGTGAACCGGAACCGGCGGCTTGCGCCCGAAGCTGTGGAGCGCACCCTGGCCGTGCTGGATGACTATGTGGCCGAAGCGCACGAACTGGGCGTGAATACGCTCGCGGGCGCGGGCACAAGCGCATTGCGCGACGCCGCGGATGCGCAGCAGTTTGTGAACGCCGTGCGTTCGCGGGGCGTGGACTTCAAAGTTGTGGCCGGAGAGCAGGAAGCGCGACTGGTATTCGCGGGCGCAAGCGCGGCCTTCGGGGGAAATTCGGACCAGCCCGTGCTGGTGATTGACGCGGGCGGCGGCAGTACGGAACTCATCCGCGGACGCGGCGGTTCGTTTGAACATGCCGCCAGCCTGGACATCGGCGCGGTGCGCATGACCGAGCAATTCTTGCACAACAGCCCCCCGGCGCCGGAGCAGACCGCGGCCATGGAGCAATTCATGAGCCGCGCATTCGAAGCCGTATCTCCGGAATTCTCGCCTGGGCCTGAAGGAACAGCCGCGGCCGTGGGCGGCACCATAGCCACACTGGCCGCAATGCATCTCGGGGCATGGGACGCGGACCGTGTTCACGGCCTCGAACTGACCCTCGAATACATGGAATCCGTTTACGGGCAACTCCTTGATATGGCCGCCGCGGACATCGCCCAACTGCCTGGCATTGAGCCAAAGCGCGCGGACATCATCACTGCGGGCGCCGGGCTGTATGTGTGCCTGTTGCGCGCGTTTGAACTGCACTCCGTGCGCGTGAGCCTTCACGACATCCGTCACGGCATCTGCGAGGCCGTACTCTCGGGCGCATGGGACGAACTGTAATCCGGACGGCACCGCGCCTCAATATTTATATTCGCTGAAAAAAGAATCGGGAAGGCGGGATTTGAACCCGCGGCCTCGTGCGCCCAAGGCACGCGCGCTAACCGGACTGCGCCACTTCCCGGATTGCCGCTCCGGGCCGCTGCGCCCGGAGCCATTCCATTGTAATGTGCGCGGGCCGCGGCGTCAATTTCCGTGTTGCGCGCGTTACGGTTTGGCGAGCGCGTAAGTCCGGATTTTATCGTAGAGCGTGGCGCGGGTGATGCCGAGGATGCGCGCCGCGCGGCTTACGTTCCAGCCCGTGTAATCCAGCACCGACTGGATGTGCCGCTTCTCCATCTGCTTGAGCGTGAGCATCTCGGCGCCGCCTTCGCCGCCGGTGCGCGTGACAATGTCAAGCGGCAGGTCCTCGATCCATATCACGCCCCGGTCGTTCATGAGCACCGCGTTTTGTATCATGTTTCGAAGCTCGCGCACATTGCCGGGAAAATGGTAGCGTTTCAGAAAACTCAAGGCCGCGTCGGATATGCGCGTGACACCGCGGCCGTATTGCTTGCTGTACCGGGCCATGAAGTAATCCACGAGCAGGGGGATGTCCTCGCGCCGTTCGCGCAGGGGCTTGATGTGCAGAGAGAACTCGTTGAGACGGAAGAACAGGTCGGAACGGAACCGGCCCGTGTCCACGGCGCTCTGCATGTTGATGTTGGCGGCGGCGAGCACGCGCATGTCGCCGCCATGCCGCGGCTGCGCGCGCTGGGACTGGATGAGCTTGAGCACCCCCGCCTGCGCGGTCTCTGACAGATCTCCGACATCGTCCAGGAACAAGGTGCCGCCCGCGGGCAGCTCGAGGGCAGCGCCGCGCGCCGAAAAACAGTCGCCGGGCAGCGCCGAGCTGTTCACGGCCATAAACGGCTTTGCCTTGCGCATGCTGCGCGTGTGGATGGTCCGCGCCACAAGCTCCTTGCCCACGCCCGTTTCGCCAGTAATCAGCACGGGCGCGTCTGTGGCCGCCAGCCGCTCGATGAGTTCCAGCTGTTCGCTTAAAAATGCCTTGCTGCCTACAATCTCGATTTCCGTGTCAAATGATTCCATGCCTGCCCCCGTGGTCATCCCCTGCCGCATCCTGTTTGAAAGAGTCTTTGTTTTATGATTAACAGAACGCTCATGCGATTTGTCAGAAAAGGCGACGCTTGTGTTCTTGATCTGCACAAGGTTCCCCAGTTTTACATATTCTTTCTGTTTTGTCAACACAGCCGATGGCGCCTTTTGCAAGACACGGATACAGATTGGACAAATTGTTCGCGAGGCCGCTTTTGCCGCGCCCGTCCCGCGCCGTTCCATTTTTGCGTATAATGGACCAAGAACCATGCCTCAAAACCAGCCGGGGGAGGGCGTTTCAAGATGAGCGGAACCAAATATCTTGTGACGGGCGCATGCGGATTCACGGGATCGCACCTTTGCGACATCCTGCATGAGCGGGGCCTGGATTTCCGTGCCACGGACCGGGAGGGAGCAGACACGCGCTATATGCCGCCTCGCGCCGAATTCATGGCCAGCGATTTGACGGATTATGAATCGCTCCGGCGCGTTGTGCAAGGCGTGGACATTGTGCTGCACACGGCCGCGATTTTCGACTGGTGGGCGCCGCGCGAGCTGCTGGATGCGGTAAATGTGCGCGGCATGGAGAACCTGTGCCGCGCGGCCGCGGACGCGGGCGTGCGCCGCCTGGTGTCCTGGAGCACCAGCGGTGTATACGGCAAGCTGCCCCCGGGCGTCACGGTCATTGACGAGGACACGCCGCGCAACCCCCTCGAAGACTACAGCAAGACCAAGCTCGAACAGGACGCCATCGCGCACTCTTTCAATGGCCGCGGTGGCCTGACCACCAGCATCGTGCGGCCGGGCATCGTGTACGGACCGCGCGCGCAGTACGGCGCGGCGCAGATTTTCGACGCCGTGGCCGCCATGCCCGCCATGCCCGTGCCCGTGAATTTCAAGTACCGCCTCGGAACGGTGCATGCGCGGGACATCGCGGGCGCCGCCTTGTTCATTTCAGGAAAGCCCGAGGCTGCGGGCCAGGAATACTGTGTGGTGGACTGCTCGGGCGTGACAATCGCGGATTTCATTTCCCTGGTGGCGCGCGCCATGGGCAAGCCCGTGATTCCCATCGTGGCCCCGCCGCAGCTCGCACGCCGCGCGGGCCTGCTCGCCGCGGACATATCCGAATGGCTCGCGCACAATGTCACCAAATCCAGGCCTCTGATCGAACGCGGCCCCATTCAGTTTTTCCCCGTGGACTTGAATGTCAGCAACAAAAAACTCCTGGCTCTGGGCTACGAGTTCGAGTATCCAGGACCCGAGCGCGGCGTGGAGGAAACCGTGGCCTGGATGGGCGCCAACAACATGCTCAACATTTCCCCCTTGCAGCTTGTCAAAAAGATTAAAGGAAAGAAGTGATCTTCCCGCACTTGAACAGCGCGGGATTCGCGACTAACAACAGATTATCCGGACACGGAGGGTTCCATGCTTTTTCACGCAGTGCTTTTCAACTTCAAGGACGATGTTGCCGAAGAGAAGCGAAAGTCCATCCTGGGCCTCGCGTACAGCCTGCTCACGCCCATCCCCGGCGTGAGCGCCCTGCACGCGGGCCGCAGCGTCAAGGACGATTCGGATTTCGAATACGCCATCACTATGCTGTTCGAGGGCGGGCAGCCCGCGCTCCAGGCGTATCGCGATCATCCGGACCATGTGCGCTTCCGCGATATCGAGTTCTTCCCGTTTCTTAAAGATAAGCTCGGGCTGGATTACGAAGATTGAGATGCCAGCTGCAGCCCGGCATACCGCAACGGCTGTTGTTCCGGCGCATTGACTTCTCTATAATTTGTGTGATGCGCCGCCGGGCCGCAAACGCTGTGGCCCGATTTATCGAGGAAACGGGGCTTTTTCATGGACGATGCCGCACAGCAGCCGCTGCCCGACAGCGCGGAGCCGATCAAGACGCGCATGCTGCGCCTGGCGTTCGAGACCGTCATGCGCCTGCAGGGCAAGCATCCGGGCCAGGTCCGGTTCCTGGCCGCGGGGCACTCGCACCTGGACGCGGCCTGGCGCTGGCGCGCGTTCCAGACCCGTTCCAAGGCCAAGCTCACTTTCCGCAACGCCCTGCGTAATATCGAACAGTACCCCGAATTTTCATTCGCCCAGTCCTCGCCCCAGTTTTATGAATGGATGAAAGACCGCCAGCCGCGCATTTTCCGCGCCATCCAGAACGCGGCCAAGCGCGGGCGCTGGGACATCGTGGGCGGCTGCTGGATCGAGCCGGACGGAAACATGCCCGACGGCGAGTCGTTCGTGCGGCAGCGGCTCTACGGCCAGCGGTTCTACCTCGACCATTTCGGTAAGGTTTCCGAAATCGAGTGGCTGCCCGACACCTTCGGATTCGCCTGGACCCTGCCGCAGATTTTCGTGAAAAGCGGCGCCAAATATTTCTGGACCACAAAGCTGTTGTGGAACGACACCAACAATTTCCCCCTGCGCACATTTTTGTGGCGCGGGCCGGACGGCACGGAAATCCTCACCCATGTCAGCCCCCTGTTCGGCGTCAACGCCAACGATTTCTTCCGCACCGTCAGCGCCAACCGCATTCTGCCTCCGGGCGAGGAACTCGAGGCGGACTACAGCATGAGCGAGCGGCAGATCCGCCGCCGCCTGGACCGCAAGCCCATGCCCGAGGCGCTCATCGCCTACGGGCTTGGAGACGGCGGGGGCGGCCCCACGCCCGCGGAAATTGACATCATGCGCACCCTCCAGGACGCGGATGTGCTGGACATCGGAACGCCCACGGAGTTTTTCTCACGCCTCGAACAGTACAGGGATCGCCTGCCCGTGTGGAACGACGAGCTGTACCTCGAATTTCACCGCGGATGCCTCACCACGCAGGGCCTCGCCAAGCGCTACAACCGCCGCCTGGAACTCAAGGCCAGGGACGCGGAAATCGTGCATTCCATGAACTCTCTGTTCGGGGATCCGTATCCCGAGGACGAGTTGCGCGAGGTCTGGAAAACCATTCTCTTCCATCAGTTCCACGACATTCTGCCCGGTAGCTCCATCCCCGAGGTGTACGATGATGCGTACGAAGCCTACGAGCGCATCGAGACCCAGGCCAACGACCTGATCCGCGGCGGCCTCTACAGCATCGCGCGCCGCATCGCAACGCACAATCCCGCGCTCCAGGACATGGCTCCGCTCGTGGTGTACAACACCCTGTCCTGGGACCGCACCGGCGATGTGCGCCTCGAAGTCACGCCCACGCGCACGCTGCGCGTGTTCCGCGCCGACGGCTCCGAAGTGGCCGCCCAGAAGGTGGCGCTCGGCAACAGGTTCTTCGTCATGTTCACGGTTTCGGATGTGCCAGACATGGGCTACCGCACCTACTATGTCAGGGAAGAAAAACCCGAGGCTGGCGCGCCCGAACCCGCGCCCTGGAACGAGGCCTGCGCCCCGGTCGCCGTTTCCGAATCTTCCGATGGCTCCGTGATTCTGGAAAACGAATTCCTCAAAGTCACCGTGGACGCGGCCACGGGCTGGATTTCAAGCATCATTGACAAGGTGAATGCGCGCGAGATGCTCGACGGCCCGGCCAATGAGCTGCGCCTGTACCGCGATTCCAGCATGGTGTACCCCGCGTGGAACATTGATCCGCATTACCGAGAAAAGGAAATCCCCATTGAGCCGCGCCCCGAAATGATCGAGGTGCGCGACCGCGGGCCTGTGGTGGGCACAGTGGCCGTGCGCCGCATGGCGCACACTTCACCCGTGACCCAGGAAATCCGCCTCGTGGCCGGCCGACCGTTCATCTATTGCGCCACGGTGGTGGACTGGCAGGAGAAAAAGGCGCTGCTCAAAACCTGGTTCCACACAGCCATCAAGTCGGACACTGTAGCCGCGGAGATCCCTTACGGCGTGATCGAGCGGCCCACGCGCCCCCGCAGCCGCTACGACAAAGCCCGCTGGGAAATGCCGTGCCAGAAATGGTTCGGCCTGGACGACGGCCGCTACGGCATCGCTGTGTTGAACGACGGCAAGTACGGGTTCAATTGCGAAGGATCGTCACTGGGCCTCACACTGCTGCGCGGGCCGCGCTATCCCGCGGCCGTGGTCAACGCCTGGGGCTTGAGCGAACCCGCCAGCGACCGCCCGCGATATACGGATCAAGGCATTCATGTGATGCGCTACGCCATCTTCCCGCATTCCGGCTCGTGGCGCGACGCCAAGCTGTGGCGGCGCGGCCTGGAATTCAATGCGCCGTTCATCACCATGCGCACCAGCCACCACCAGGGCGCCATGCCGCCCCAGGGTTCGTCCCTGATCTGTGACGCCGAAACCACATACATCGCCGCCATCAAGCGCCCCGAGGACAACCCCGGCCGCCACGACGCGCGCTTCCATCAACTGGTTGTGCGCCTGGTGGAAGCAGCGGGTGAGCACGACACAGTGCGCCTCACCTTCCACGGGCCGCTCCTTGAGTTGACAGATGTCAATGATATGGATTTGCTGGAATTCAGTTCCGGAGCCGCCGGACTGGTCGAGGCCGAGCAGGGCGCTGTGACGCTCAACATGAAGCCTTTCGAAATCCGCACCATCAAGGTCACGCTCATCGGCAGCGGCCCGGATTCGCAGGACTCATGACAGACCGCTGAACCAATCCGCAAACGCTATTCCCAAGATCCCCGTTTTTGCTTACAATCACATTCTGGCGGTTTATGCCGACTCCTTGTCAAGGCGCCTGACTTGAAGCCAAAACTTTTTTCATCGCGTGTTACGGTGGCCGTGCTGCTTGTTCTTGCGGCCGCGGGTTTTGCGCTCCATTTGCACACGCCCGTTTTCGCGCGCCTTCATGTGATAGGGCTGCACACCGGCCCGCGCATCATGGCCCTGACTTATGATGACGGGCCGGATCCGGCCAACACCCCCAAAATTCTGGATATGCTGGACCAGTACAACGCCAAAGCCACCTTTTTTCTGATCGGGGTCAGAGCGCAGCAGCATCCCGGCCTTGCGCGTGAAATTGCGAACCGCGGCCACGCCGTGGGCAACCACACATGGAGCCATCCGCGCGATGTGCGCCTGCTTTCGGACAAAGATTTCGCCCTGGAGTTGTCGCGGGGCGCAGGGGCCGTGAGCCAGGCTGCCGGCCAGCCCGTGTCCCTGTTCCGCCCGCCGCGCGGTTGCGTGGACGCCCGCATTCTTTCCATGGCCTCCAGCCGCGATTTTCAGACCGTGATGTGGAATATCGCGCCAGCCCAAAAGCGCATTGGCCCGCCGGAGCGCATGGCCGCCCATGTGCGGCGATACGCTTTCCCGGGCGCCGTGATACTGCTCCACGATGGGGTGGGGCCGTTGCGTACGCGCGATGTGCGCGCCACACACCTTATTCTGCGAGATATGTCCCGCCGCGGCTACCGGTTCGTGACACTCCCCGAACTGCTCGACCATTACCCCCGCGCGGCGCGCTGAACACGCTGTTCCGCAATTATTTGTTTTGTCGCCGTTATCGTGGAAATCCGTTTTCTAAAAAATTAGAATATGTAGAGCCTGAAGCCCGCCGCGGCTGTGCCGCGCCACGGTACGCCCTTTGAAAGGTACGCCACCCATGGATTATTCCTCCGTGAAAATCAACAACTATAAAGAACTCGTGAAACTGCCGTGGTTCGAGTTGCGCGGCGACGGCCGCCTCACCCTCAAGCAGGATTCGGGCGTGCCCCCCATTCTGGATGTCCACACCCACTTCGGCTGGAGCTATTTCGGCGGCCGCGTGGTCCCTTACGACACCCTGCACCAGGACGAAGCCCAGCAATATTACGATTATTCCAGCAACCCCGTGAACCTGGACAAGGACGAGCATCCCCTGAAAAGCGAGGCGGACGGCATCACTGTTGACATCGCGCTCATCATCGCGCGCTGCCCGCCCAAAGCGCGCACCCAGACCGCCGCCAACATGCTCGAGGAAATGGACCGCTTCAACACCGTGGCCTCCGTGGTCCTGCCCATCGAAATCCCCCTGCGCTCGCGCCACGCGTTCCAGACCGTGTCCACTTGCAAAAAGCACGAGCGCCTCATCGCCTTCGCCGGGGTCCACCCCTGGACCCGCTGGAAAAAACTGCGCCTGGACTGGCAGATCTCGCAGGGCGTGCTCGGACTCAAATACCACCCGGAATTCCAGTTCTGCCCCCCGGACACGCGCGGCGCGCTCGACCTGTTCGCCATGTGCCGGGATGCGGGGCTTGTGATCCAGGCCCACTCCGGCGCCACGGGCACCGAACCCGGATGGATGCAGAAACTCTCGCACCCGGACCGCTACCGCAAGGCCGTCGAGCAGTTCCCGGACTTGAAAATCATTCTCGCGCACACCGCCATCATCCACTACAAGGCCGCCGTAGCCATGGCCAGAGAATACGAAAATGTGTTCGTGGACACCTCGGGGCAGGGCGTGCCCGTGCTGCGCGAGATTTTCGATGAGGTCCCCAGGCACAAAATCCTGTACGGCAGCGACTGGAGCTTCTTCCCGCTCGGCGTGCCCATCGCCCGCTCCATGGCCGCACTTGACGGGTATCCCGAGGATTTCAAACAAGATTACTTCTATCGTAACGCCTGCCGTCTGCTGGGGCTGGATGCGGCCGCATTCGCAAACGGCCGGGTTGTTAAAGCGTAGAAGACTGCCGCCGGACTCCGCTCAACATTTTTCAAATAATGCTAAAGCCCTGCTGTATCTTTGCCGATACACCGCATAGACGATGCGGATCAGACTCCGCATAATTTGTTGCCGGAAAGCGACAAGCAATCTGTAAAACGCCGCTGAAAGCAGCAGTGCGTCACATTCGAATTGCGGGAGCAAGACCCGCTCTCTCTAGGGTGCGGCATCGGGTGATCAGCCCGCGGTTTGGCGTATGCGCAAACCGCCGGGCAAGGGACGCGCGGCCGGGATTGGCCGGGCCGGTTTGCTGTTGCATTCCGCGCGCGCCCGCGATCAACTCTACTAAAACCGCAGCGCCGACAGGCAAACGCGGGAGAGCGAGAGAGCCCATGCAAGTCACCACGAATTCCCTGCTCGGCATGCAGCAGAATAATCAGATGCGGCTCCATTTCCGGAACACCGGCACAATCAGCGAACGCCTGTCGTCCGGGATACGCATCAACAAAGGCGCGGACGACCCCAGCGGCCTCGGCATCACATCGGGCATGCGGGCCGTCATCGGCGGGCTTGAACAGGCCATCGTCAATGCTCTTGAGGGCGTCAGTATGATCCGCACCGCGGATTCTGCCCTGGCCGAAATCCATGACATCCTCATGAGGGGCCGGGATCTCGCGGTGCGCGCCGCGAACTTCGCCGTCAACACCCCGGAAGACCTTGCCCGCATGCAGGCCGAAGTGGATGCGCTCGTTTCGGAAATCGATCAAATCGCGGGCCGGGTGAAATTTAACACCAAGCAAATCATCAATGGCGGGACCGGCACAAGTTACGACATCACCACCCAGGCAGACTGGGCCGCGGGCGCGCAGGCGCCGGCGGGCAGCCTGGACTTCACCACCACGCCCGACTCGCTCAAGCTCGATCTCATTGACCCCACCACCATCGCCGCAAAATCCACTTTCGCTCCAAACCAGAACCGCCGCATGATGAGTATGTACATCACGGGGTATTCGGACAACGGCGACGGAACCATCAATGTCACTATGCGCGTCCGCGCGCGCAACCAGGCCGCGGGCGCTGTTGATTACAAGGGCACAATCCAGTTCCATTCCAGCGCCACGCTTGTCAGCCTGAACGGCAATGTCAACGGCGCGGACAATACGGTCACATGGAACGCCGGAACGCAGACCCTGGACTTCAACACGGGCGCAAACCGCATTCGCTGCAACAACACATATCAGGATGAAGTGGAACTTCAACTGCGATTGACCAAGGATCCTTCTGCGCTTCAGTGGACGACCACGATGATTGCGCCGGCTGCCAGCCCGAACACCGCGTTTTATTTCGGAACAACCCTGCTGCGCGACGGACTGCCTTCATTCACGGTCGGAGATTATCTCACGGATGTGGAATCCACGGGAACCTGGACCGGCAACGCAATCAATACCGGCAATGTCACGGGCGGCGAAGCATATTTTGCTTACAACGCGAACACATTTTCGGGAACCCAGGTTCAAATTCAGCTCTACGAGAGCGCGGACGGGGTTGCATGGACTGCCCTGCCCAGTGTGGAGAACGGCAACACCTTCGAGTACACCAAACAGTTCCTTCGCGCCGAAGCCGTGCTCACAAGCGCCGGCACCGCCTTCGGAACGCCTGAGCTGCTCGACATTACAATTCAATTGTCGGAAGGCTCCAATCTCCAGGTCGGCCAGAACAATGTGAACGAACACCGGCTCGCGTTAAGCCCGTGGGATGCGCGCTCCACCGCACTCGGCGTCAATGGCGTGGATGTCACAGTAGAACGCAAGATTATCAAGACATACGACACGGCCACGCAACTCAACGATGGAATCGTGTCCAGCACGGACATTGACTTTATCAGTGAGCCAGGTTTCCTCCAGCTTCTTTCCCCTGTCGCCGATCAGCAACCTGCCATCGCGCAGGCGCCCGGCTCCAGGATTTATGCCGCCATCAATTCGGCATTCCAGAACCCGGACGGCACTTTCACGGTCACTATGTCCCTGACCGGATACGGCTCCGCGCCCACTCCTGGCGGCGCGCAGGCCATCGGATGGGTAGGAACCATTGATATGTTCAACGGCGACGGGTCGCGCGTGACATTTGACACGGTGCGCAACATCAGCATGGAAGTGCCGCCGCCCGCCGCGCAGAACTGGCCCATCAATCCCGGCTCCACTTCCAACACCAACGATGTGAACTTCGTGGACTCCAACGGCGACCTCGTGGCCGACACCTATGTGGGCGGCGGGTCCAACGGTTCCATCAGCGGCACCTATTCCCGCATCTTCTTTGATTGGGGCACCACAAGCGCGCAGGACGGCGTGGAGTTCACCTTCACATGCGATCCCGACGCCTACATTAATGTGAATTTCAACTGTGTCGGCTTCTCGGCGAATCACACCACGACCACGAATGAGATCTGCGATGTCTATTTCCAGCAGAATCTTGTGGCGGACAATGTGGACGGCGTGGCAGGGGCATTCAATTTCGTGCGCAGGCTGCAGGAGTACGGAACCCCTGCGGGCGGGGTGCCGCCCAGTCCGCCAACGGGCCAGTTTACCACAGGCGCGTTTTATTTCGGGGCCAACTCCACGGGATTCCTCGAATCATCGCAGACACTCAACGGCGGCAGCGTGGCCTACACCGTGCAGGAAAGCGAAACCGGCGCGGGCGGCTGGAACAATATCGCCGTGGACCCTGCCACAGGACAGTTCGCCACAGGCGCAACGGGCAAGTATCTGCGCATCATCGGTGATGTCACGGGCGTGGCGGCGGCATCTTCCATCGGACCGGGCAACGCCGCTTACAATTACACGCAATCCACCACTCCGGTGGTGGACTATATGCGCGTGACCAAGGACACCAACGCCATCGCGGATTTCTCCGAAGCCATTGAGCGGGTGTCCCAGTTGCGGGCCGATATCGGAATCATCGAAAAGCGCCTGCTCCATGTGGTCGAGGATTTGACCATCGAGCGCATGAACCTCATCAGCGCCAAGTCCACCCTCATGGATGTCAACATGGCCGTGGAAGCCGCCGAGCTGGTCAAGCAGCAGATCCTGAATGATTCCACCACTGCGGTTAAGGCCCAGGGCGATCCGTTCCTGCAGGCGGTTCTTGATCTGCAACGCGAGCACAATGTGGGACGCCACGAAATCAAGATGGTGAGCGAGCAATAACCCTTCCGCGAAAGCCTCCCGGTGAACACAAAAGCCCGCCGCACAAGCGGCGGGCTTTGCTTTTCAGCGCCATGAGGGCAGGCGCGGAAAACGCAACATCATCGCGCGGCGATTAATCCTCGATGATGGCCACGGCGCGGCACCAGCCCGCGCTCGCGTTTGCTATCAGCACCGGGAACACGCTGACCAGAAACCCGTGCGGCCGCGGAATGAGGTGCAGATTCGCGAGCTTTTCGATGTGGCAGTATTCGCGCTCGCGGCCCGCGAAGTGCCCGGGCCACAGGCTGTCCGGCTTGCCCGCTTTGTGGTCCGTGAGCATGGCCAGAAAAGGCCGGTCAAACCCATAGCCGTCAATGCCCATGACTTTGACACCATGGTCAAGCACCCAGAGCGTGGCCTCGCGCGTCATGCCCGGATGCGCGGACAGGTAGGCCGCGCCGCCCAGCTTCTTGTCCGCGCCCGTGTGCAGCAGCACGATGTCCAGGGGCCGCAACTCGTATTCGATTCTGTCCAGCGCGGCGCGGATGTCGTCCGTTGTGATATGGTCCGCGGGCTGCTTGTGCGTGAGGTCCAGAACCACGCCCGGCGCGAAGCACCACTCCAGCGGCACCTGGTCTATGGTCTTCGCGGGCGCGCCCCCGGCCGTGGGGCCGAAATGCCACGGCGCATCCAGGTGCGTTCCCGTGTGCGTAATGGCGTGAACCTGCTCCCACGCCAGCCCCATGCCGTCCGGGAATTCGGACACGGGCACCTGCGCCGGCGCGCCCAGAACCTCGGCCCCGCCCCGGTGGTCCAGAGGCTCGATCTGTGCGGGAAACGGCTCGTCCGGCGAGTTGTGCTTGATAGGAACACTCAAATCAATGAACCTGCGTTGCGTCATGGCGGCGCCTCCCGCGGCGGTTTTACGAAATTATACCCCATGTCGCGCTGGCGCGCCCGCCATAGGGGCCGGGGCGCTTTTCACGCGCGCGCCGCTCGGGTATGATGTTATCAGGCCGCGACATCGGCACATATTAGGAGCTGCGGGGTTTTCGGTTCCATGCACATCTATCTCCTGCGGGACCTTGATGACTTCACTGAAACGCGCGTCCACGCGCTGCTGCCCGGACTGTCCGCGGTCACGGGCCAGCTCGACTACATTATGCGCAGCAACGAGTCCGGGCAGCCCCGTATCGCGACCCTGATCGCCGAGAGCCAGCACATGCGCGGCTACTGCTTCAACAGCTCCGCATGCGCGGCGGGCGGAGCCGTGAAAGAGCTTGTCAAGGATGTGAACCGGTTCATCGGCAAGGAGCGCGTGCTGTGCGTGGTGGCTCGGGGCGTGTGGCTCGAAGCCGTGCGCGAACTGTGCGGCCAGGGCGTTGCGCCCGCGGACGCGCCCCCGCTGTGCCTGGCGCACATCCATGTCACAGGCATGCCCGCGCCCGCAGCCGGTCACCTGATCGAGACCCTTAACGAGCAGGAAATCCAAGCCCGCGCCTCGCGGTGATCTCCGCCGAGTGACGGATTACAATAATGACATTTGAATGAAGCGGCGTTGCGGGCGGGGGTCAGAATTCCGGCTCGAAGCCCTGGGGCAACACGGTGTTGAACCAGCGGATGCGCCAGTTGCGCCACAGGGCCAGGGCCAGGAGTTTGCGGTCCGGATTCGTGGGCACGGGATGGCCCACAGCGTCCATCAGGGGCAGATCGCTGATGCTGTCCGAATAGAAATAGCAGTCCTTGAGGGCAATGCCGTTGTCTTCGCAGTATATTTTCGCAAGTTCGAGCTTGCCTTCTTCGTAGGAATAGGGTTTGCGCGCCTTGGCGGTCATCTCGAAGTCCTCGAAGATGGGACGCAGGGCGAAGATTTCGTCCACTTTGAGGTATTCGCCCAGAGGCTCGACCAGGAACTTGATGCTGGCGGTGATGAGCAGCACGCGGTGGCCCTGTTCCTTGTGCCACTTGATGGCCTTGTATGCGCCGCGGTAGATGTTTCTGGACAGGTACTTGTCGAACAGCTCCTTGGACACATCCTCGACCTGGGCGCGGGTCATGCCCTCGAAGCGCTGAAGGCCGGACTCGATAAGTTTTTCATAATCAATGTTCTTGGCGGAGAGGAAATCCATGTAGGCGCGCACATAGTTGCCGATTTCCTTGAGGGACACGGTTTCGCCCCTGTCGAAGAGCATGAGGCGGGCCAGGAACAGGCCCGAGGCGCCCTTCAAAATGGTGTCGTCCACATCGAAAATGGCTGCTGCCTGGCCCACGGTTCACTCTCCGGAAACGGCGTATGCAATGCGGGGAAAATCTTAACAGAAAACCGCGGGGCGGTCAATTCGGCGGCTCGCGCCGGGCGGGGTTCACAGCGGGATGTCGGACTCGGGGAGGCCCATGGACGCCGAGTATTTCTTGAGCAGTTCAATCTCCTCGGGCTTGACGGCGCCATCGGCTTTCATCATGGCGAGCACGCCGGCCAGCAGCAGCTTCTGCTTTTCCCGGTCTTTGGGGAACGCCTGGCTGTATTTGGTGCAGTTCAGAATCATGTCTTCCATGTCGGCCTTGTCCAGGCCCTTTTCGCGGCACATGTCCCAGAAGTACCGGGATTCCTCGCTGGAGGTGTGGCCGTCGGTCATCATGAATTTGTACATGCAGGCCATCATGGCCTTGGTTTCGCTCTTGTTGCGGTCTTTTTTGAACAGGTTGAACATGGGGATTCTCCGGCCGCGGCGCGGAGCGCGCGGGGCGGGGCTTACCGGCCCAGGGTCTGCATGACCAGCTCATAGTCCACGACTTTGTCCACATCAATGCCGATTTCCGCGTCGTGCACAATCACGGCTTTCATTTTGGCGCCGATCATGGACTCGATTTTGTCTTCCACGGCCTTGATGCGGAGCTGCCGCAGCAGGAGCAGGATGATGAACCAGACGCCGATCTGGCGGGCGAGCTTGATGGGGGACTTGCGGGCGGCGATCACGGCCTCGATGCGGTGCCAGTTGTCCAGCAGCACCCGGGGGCGCAGCAGGACCAGGTTGCCGCCGGTGAAAACGCCGTCCTTCATTTTGCCATAGGTGCGCTTGGTGGTGGGGTAGGCGCTGTCGAAGGTGGATTTCTCGATCACGGAATAGCAGATGTCGCCGCCGGAGCGCTCGGCCGCATCCGCGAAACGGCTCACCATGTCCGCGGTGATGAGCGGGATGTCGCAGGTGGACACCATGATGAACTCGCTGTCCTTGAAGGTGTCGAGACCCACGCGCAGGGTTTCGAACATGGCCCCGCCCGGGGGCGCGATCTTCCAGACTTTGTCGCCGATGAGCTTCTCAAGCGGGTCCGCGTGGCCCACGACCAGCACGCGCCGCGCGCCGCGCGCGCCGCACAATGCATCCACCACCGGCTCGATCATGAGCTTGCCGCCCAGCTTGAGCGTGGCTTTGGTTCCGTAATCCGTGTGCTGCTCCAGGCCCTCGGGCGCTTCGCCGCCGCCAAGAACCATGACATCGTATTCCATACCGGCCTTCTTTCCATGCCTGCGGGTTGCGCGGCGCGCAATGCCGCGCGTGTTGCAGCAATCATAACAAAGGACCCGGCGCGGCGCAACAAAACCGCACCCCGCGCGCTAATCCACGAGCAGGAATGCGTAGCGATTCATGGTGTCCGTGAAATCCGCCAGGGTCTGGATGGGATAGCCCGCGGTGCGAACCGTGGCGAAAACATCCACGCCCAGGGCTTCGGGCGAGGGTCGCGCCGCAGCCTTGTCCGCGCATCCGGCGCGCGTGGCCGCGCAGCTCTCGCACAAGCGGCAGCACTCGATGAACAGGGCCAGGGCGCGGTAATGCCCGGCGCGGAAAAGGGCGCGCTCCAGGTCCACCAGGCCCCGGTTCACCTCCGCGGCCCACGCGCGGCTCTGCTCCGCACCTCCGGCCGCGTGCTCGAATCGCAGGACCGCGATGCGCCCGTACTCGCGAAACAGTTCGCGGCACGCGTCAAGCTCCGGCACATTGGGCGGACACGCGCCACACCCGTAGCTGGGGCACCCGAACGCACACTTGAACCGCACCCAGCGCGCAATCGCCACTTCCGAGCCTGATATCCACTTCCAATCCCGGTGTCCGAACTTCTTGAAAATCTGTTCCGGCGCATTCCCGTTGTCCATTCGATTCCATCCTCCGGCAATGAATATAGGCTAATCCAGTTCGAGCCGGAAATCAATATGGCGCGAAGGTTCTCGCATTCCCGCATGAATCGGCGCCGATGCAGCGATTTGTTTTGGTTTACAATAATAAATATCGCCGCTTCCGCAGTCACCTCTGGGTTTTGCGCCAATTAAAAATGCGAGCGTGAATGCTTTGCCTCAACCCTCTTTTTTGTTTCGTAAATATTATTTTGCAAATTTTATTGCCATATTTTTTATTTCGTTTTTACTTATTTTTGAGAAGTCATTAACTCCCAGGGGCACTATTTGATGTAATTCTGTGCTATGCACACAGTGGCGCAATTCCAAAAATTCAGGGGTACGCTGGCGCGACACCGTAATGGCCCCCAAAATCGGGGTTGTTGCGGTAAATGGAGTTGTTATACATAGAAGCTATGGAGTAGTACAAATCGGATTGCTGGAGACGCCGTTGCCCTGTATTCATTGTGGTGATCCCAGCAAGAATCGGGACGCAGGCAAGGGTATGGCATTGAGCGCAATAGCTCGATGTCACTGGCGCCGCCCGCACTGGCATGAAAATTGAATTGCAATATGGCAATGCCGCGTTTTATGCAGTCGCCTGTTAGCTATGCGCGCGGCCCTGAATTTTCCATGGAAAATTTGTCTTGACCGCCATCTGGGAGTTGCTCCATGCCTGACAAGCTATTGACTGCCGCCGAAGTTCTGGATTACATGAATATAGACAAGGAGGCTCTTATTGCGCTTATCCGTAATGAAAACATGCCCTTCCTGCGCATTGGAAAGCAGGTGAGATTCAGGCCAGAAGATCTTGAACCCTGGCTGGAAACCAGGCGCGTGTCCGCAAGCACCGACCCCGAATGCCCGGTGCTGGTGGAGTCCGCCCTGGGAATCGCCGCTGACTCAAGAGAGCGCAGCACCGGGGGTAATGCGCCGCGCAGCCAGAGAAACGCATCCGCGAAGGCCTTAAGTTCTGAAGCAACCAGTATTTCCGAAACAAAACAACAGCCGGAACAGCCGCAAAAGACAACCGAAAAATCAGTCTGCGAACCCATGCCGATAACGGATCCATTTCTCATTTATCAAGAGGGCAACGCACTTGCGCTGAAGATATTTGCATCCAGGGCGGCGCAAAAGCAAATACACATAATTTCTTCAATAATTGGCACCCTGTATCCGGAAGAACCCGTTGAGTCATTGGTTGCCTCGGCATTAGCATCATCTGGACAGCCTGTAATTATTGGTGTCCTACCTCCGTGTCTCAACTCCATCCTTAATATAATTGTCACCAGTGACAAGCAATATGCCTTTTATATTATTAATCGTGTCAAAATCGTGACGGATATAACGCCTAGGGACGAGTTGCTTGAAGCCCTGGCTGAAATGCGGATCCGCCATGGCATCAACACCGGGGCCATAGGCAATGCGAACCACCCGGATGCGCCCGGCAAGCTCATGCTTGTCGCAAGAGGAACGCTCCCCAAGGTTATGGGCAAGCCGGAATTAAAGGTCCATTTCAAGACCCCTCGAACATTCAATCCCAAGGACATCGAAAGCCTTGGTGATGAAAAAGACACAACTCAAAACTTTCCCGCATGTCACAAGGATGAGGTCCTTGCGGAGGTTGTCAGCGCTGGACTATCTCGAAATGGGATAGATGTTTACGGCAATATCGTGACATCTGATGATGCAGACGGCCCCTTGCTTAAAAGCGGTCCTAACACATATTTCTCCAGTGACAGATCCCGGATTCACGCGTCTTGTGACGGAATTCCGTATTGGAAGGGGCGCGCGATCTGTGTGGACAACACCTTGATTCTTGATGGGGTGGGATATGAAACGGGCAATATTCAGGCTGGCGGCCGTATGGTGATTCAGGGGAATGTGCAAAGCGGATTCTCCATTGATGCGTTACGGAAAGTCATAATAAAAGGGCAGGTGGATGCCGCCACAGTCAGATCCCGGAAGAGCAGCATCAGCGTGCTTCAAGGGATTCATGGCAACGACAAGGCCATGCTTGTGGCCGGCTCCAGCATCCAAGCAGCTTTTGCAACAGGCTGCACTCTTGAGGCGGGCATGAATATTATTGTGGACACATCCATCGTAAGATGCAATGCCAGTGCCTTCAAAAGCATAAAACTTCGGGACGAAGGGTCCAGGGTTGTATCCAGCACACTTGCCGCGGGCCGTTGCATAAGCGTGGGGTCATGCGGCACGAAAAGTCAGTTGCGGACCACCCTGAAAGTGCAAATCCCATCAGACGACTGTTCCGGGTTCGAAAAGGAACGCCTTGAAAAACAAATTATCGAAACCAGAAATAAAATAAGCCAGCAGAAAAGCTGCATTTTCAGGCTTCGGGAGCAGAAGTCCAGCGCAGTGGAACCGGAGCGCAGGCAACTTCAGAGATTAGAGAAGCGGCTTTCCAAACAGGAATCCGCGCTCGAAACCTTTTATCAATGGCTCAAGGATTCGGATACAATATATATTGATGTGCGCGAGACCGCCTGGCCCGGCACGGTTATCGGGATTGAAGACAAAGAGTTGCGAATTAGGAAACCTTTATACGGGCAGCGTTTCTATTACACCCATTCCGGAATATTGCATAAAGACATCTGACGCGACAGCGTATGGTTTTCGGGATTAACCGATAAGCAGGCAATGGTTTTTGACCAGTTCAACAGCATATATCGGATTTGTTGTAATTATTGATATCAAAATACCAAAATACTGAAAAAGCAAACTAAAATGGCGTGTGTTTTATCCGCATTTAATACTGATAACAATAACAAAGAGATATAAAACAGGATGAAAGCGGGTCTCAAGACAATAATTTCATGCGATTTCTGGATTATTAGCAGATCATGGCTGCGGTTTGATGTCTTTGGCCCAGGCGCGATCTATGTGAGCAACCATTGCGTGGAGCATGCGCCATTCGCGCCAGGAGAGGTTGGAGCGGACAAGAATTTTGCGGAGGCGTGCGATGACCTGGCGCTGGTCCGCGCCCTGAATCATGCCCGAGCGGCGCAGCAGGGGTTCGGCGTGGCCCAGGAGTTCTTCGACGCGCGCCATGGCGGTAAAGGCCTCGGGCGGGGAGGCCTGGAAGGTGCGATGCGTTTCGTAGAGCATGAGCAGCACGGCCTGGGCCAGATTGAAGGAATTGTAGTCCGCGCGCGTACGCACGGTGACGATGGCGTTGCACTGGTCGAGTTCCTCGGAGTTGAGACCGGAGCCTTCGTTGCCGAAAACGATGGCAGCCGGGTTGTCAGGCCCCACGGTGAGCAGGGATTCGGCCATGCCGGACTGCGACAACTCGGCTCGGCGTCTTCGGCCCACGCGGCGGGTGGTGCCGAACACGGTGCGGCAGTCGGCTGTGGCCGAGGGAATGTCGTCAAAGATGCGCGCGGCCTGGATGATGGGGAAGGCGTCCACGGCCATGCTGCGGGCGTCCACGCCAAGGACCTCGCAGGACGGGGCCACGAGGCGCAGGCTGGCGAACCCGAAGTTGGCCATGGCGCGCGCGGCCGCGCCCAGATTCAGTCCGCCCTGTGTGCGCACAAGCACGATGTGCGTGTTCGCGGCCATCTGCTCGAACGCCAGGTCCATGGGGGACGGTTTTCTGGTGGGCTTGCGGTACATGGCGAATCCTCGAATGGGCGCGGGGCGCGCAGGGGGAGCGTGCGGGTTATTTGGAGACGCGGCACACATCGTCGCAGCACATGCGGTTTCCAATGTAATAGGTGCCGGCCTGGCACACGATGTCCGCGGGCAGGGAGGACGGCCCCTGGCGGCACGATTCGGGACAGCACCACAGGGAGGCGCTGTAATATCCGGGCGGACAGGCGAGCAGGCGCCGGCGCGCTTCCCCCAGGGCCTCGCGGCCCGCCACGCCGCCCGCGTCCGGGGTCTCGGACAGGGGACGCGTCCACAGTTTTACATATTCGGCGATTTTCTTCTCGTCAATGAAAATGGCGCTCTGGGGTTTCATGCCGCGCATCACATTGGTCTGCTGGCCCGGCCCCACGGTGATGCGGTGGTTCAGATACACATCCAGCACATGCACGGCGCCGTTGAGCACGAACACGCTCATTTCCCGCGACCGTTCGGGGCTGTTCGCGCCGCTCGGGTGAATGAGCACGGTGGCTGACGCGCCCTGCACGATGGCGGCGCCGGCCATGGTTTCCACGAAAATGTCGTCGTAGCCTGCGGTCATGTCGAATGCGGCTTCGCCGTACAGCAGGCTCATGCCCGCCAGGCGCGATAGCAGAAACCGCTCGGGCACATGTGTGAACCATGTTTCGGAATCCTGGTTGAGGCGAATCACGGAGCCGTCGTCGAGCAGGATCATGGCGCCGGACTCCTGCCCGGTGCGCAGTCCTGCGCCCTCGAACAGGCAGGTGTGCGCGGGCGCGGGCTGCCACTCGCCGCCCTCGCGGGCCATGAATTCGACCACGCCTTTGGCCACGCGCACCGTGCCGAAGCATCCGCGCGGCTGCGCCTGCGCCATGCCGGCACACAGCATCACAAGTGCAAGGGCCGTCATGGCTATTCGTGATATCGCGCCAACCGTTCGCGTCATCGTATCTCCCGTGCCGCCCGCCGCGCGGCGGAATTCGTGTTCCCGATTATAGCAGATCCGCAATGCAATCAAAAAGCTGCCGTGCATTTTATGGCGTTAGCCTTCCGACGCCGCCGCGCTTGTCCGCGCGCTCCGTGGCGGCCGCGGTTATCCTTGTTTTCGGTTTTGCCCGAGCCTGATGTGCATTATGATTCAGAAAGGCATTTTGAAAAGCGCCGCGCCAGCCGGCGCTCTAACCCGGAGCCAGCGCCATGCGCATACTGCTTGTCAACGCCAACACATTCAGCAATCCGCCGTGCATCCCCATAGGCGTGGAATACGCGGCCGCGGCCCTGCGCGCCCATGGGCATGCCGTGGGCGTATGCGACCTGTGGCCGCACCCGTCGCCCCTGGAAGAGTTGCTGCGGCGGCTCAACGCCGAGGAGTACGATCTCGCGGGGGTGTCGTTCCGCAACCTGGACACGGCCCAGGCCGCGCGATACATCAATTTCGTCCCGGATCTGCGCGTGATAGTGGAAGAACTGCAGAAGCGGGGGCTGCCGGTGATCCTGGGCGGTTCCGGGTTCCAGGCCATGCCGCGCGAAGTGCTTGACTACACGGGCGCGGAGTTCGGGATTGACGGACCCGCGGACCTGGCGCTACCCCGGTTCGTGGCGCAGTTCGATGCCGCGCGCGGCGCGTGGATGGGCGCGCCGGCCGAGGCGCGCATCGTGAACGCGCATGTTATGGGCATCAATCCGGATTTCGCGCCCGAACGCGCGGTGGACATTTATTATCCCGCCTACATTGCCAAGGGCAGCGTGGCCGGTTTCGCCACGCAGTACGGATGCGGCGGAGCATGCGAATACTGCGTGGAGACACGGGCCGCGCACCACATGCGCAACCCGGCCGCGGTGGCCGCGGAACTCAAGGCCCTGTGCGCGCAGGGTTTCGACGACTATCACCTGTGCGACGCCGAATTCAACATCAACCTCGAACACTGCCATGGGGTGCTGGACGCCATGGCCGGGGCGCGGCTGCCCATGCGCTGGGCGCTGTACATGAAACCCGTTCCCTGCGATGCGGCATTGCTGGACGGGCTGCGCCGCACGGGCGCGTATCTTGTGACATTGAGCGTGGACAGCGCCGCGCCCGCGCGCGGGCAATATTCGTGGGACGATGTGTCTTTCGCGCTCGACGGCCTGCGGGATCGCGGCGTGAAGTGCGCCGTGGACCTCACCGTGGGACTTCCCGGCGAGGACATCGGCAGCGTGCGCCGCGCCATCGAGTTCTTCCGCGCAGCTCGGCCCGAAAAAGTCAATGTGAACGCGTACCTGCGCGTTTACGGCGGCACGCGTCTCGAAGCCCTGCTGCGCAGCCAGCCGGAGCTGCACGCGCACCTGGACGACGAGCTGCCGCCGGGGCCGCCCCTGTTCCGCCTGTTCTACAACCAGTTGCCCCTGCCAGAACTCAAGGCCATGCTCGGAGACGACCCCGTGTTCAAGCTCGAAGGATTCGACAGGGGCACAAACTATGAATTGTTTCACGACTGACGCGGCGCTCCGGAATGGATTTGGAGCAGTCCGAAACAAATCGGAGATGAGGTCTTTCACACCATGAAAACAGCAACCATGAAACCGGGCCTTTGGCTCATCGCGGGGCTGATCGTGTCCCTGTGCCTGGCCGGATGCCCGCAGAAAAAGCAGGACAAAGACAGCGGCAAAATCACCCTCGGCCTCGGCCTGGACAAAGGCAAGGCCTACACCTACGAAATGAACGGAACCATCACCATCAAGCAGTCCATGAACGGCAACGAGCAAACCCTGCCCGAGATGAAGATGAAAATGACGCAGCACATGGCCGTAGCCAAAGACAAATCCCCGGATTTCCATGTCAAAGCGCGCCTCGAAGGGTTCAGCATGGACATCCCCGGGCTGCCTGATGAGATTAAAAAGAAAATGGACGAATTGTACGCGGCCATGAATGGCGCGGAGTTTTCATTCGCAGTGACGCCCAAGGGGGAAATCAAATCCTTCAAGGGACTCAAGGAATACATGGCACGCCTGGGGAAAACCATGCAGGGCGACCCCATGTCCGCGCAGATGTTCAAAAGCCTGGAGCAATACATTAATGACGAGCAGCTCATGAAGCAGATGGGCATTCTGTACAATTTCGGTGCGGGCGCGCGCAAGCTGTCGCCCGGCGAGACCTGGGCCGCGAAATTCGACATGCCCATGGTGGGAGCGGACAAGCCGCTCGCGCTCAAAATCAAGTACAAGCTGGATCAGGTCAAAACCGTGGAAGGCGCGAAAACCGCGATTCTGACATTCGATTCAAAACAAAGCTACGGCGAGGAAGGCATGCCGTTCATGGAAGAGCTTATGAAGGAATCGGCGACGAACATGGGCGTCAAGGTATTTCTTCACGAATTCAACATGGACGGCCGCATCACCATGGACCTGACCAACAACCGGCTGAAGCTGGCGGAGCCGAATTCCACCATCAAGCTGCGTGTAGTGATATCGCCCCCGGATCAGCCAACCAGGGAAGTGACGCAGACAGTACACTCGGCAGTGGCGATGAAACTGGCGAAATAACAGCGGCGCCTCGTGGAGGAACCATGGACGGAAGCGGAGAACAATTGCTGATTTGCAACGCGGGTGTTTGGGCGGACCGCCCGGCGCGCGCCGTGGCCGTGAAACACGGCGGAATCGCCGCCGTTGGCTCCGAGGACGAGTGCCGCGCCGCGCTCCCCGGCGGGTTCGAGACCCTCGATCTGCAAGGCGCGGCTTTGCTTCCCGGTTTCATAGACACGCACCTGCACCCCGTGCCCATGATTTATTACACAATGAACCTGAACCTTGAGGGCGCGCCCAGCCTGCTCGCTGTGCAGGACGCGTATCGCGAGGCCGCCGCCGCAAAAAAGCCGGGCGAATGGGTCGTGGGCCTGCAATTCGACGAAAACAGCCTGGACACGCCCCGGCTGCTGACGCGCGCGGACCTGGACGCGGCATGTCCGGACCGCCCGGCCGTGGCCATCAAGCGAGATGGTCACATGATCATCGCCAACACTGCGGCCATGCG
>JAGUYV010000351.1 GCA_020061125.1 bacterium
GCACAGGCCCTGGATTATTACGCCCAGGCACGCGATGAAGCGGCCGCGGCCGGGCTGGAGCAGGACCGGATCATGATTCTGAACAGCATCGCGCTTGTGCACCAGAGCCGCGCGGATCTGCCCGCGGCGCGCGAGGTTCTGGACCAGGCCCAGACCCTGGCCGAGGCTGGGCGGGACAGGCTGGCCCTGGCCGCAACCCTGCACCAGAAAGGCATCATGGCCCTGCATGAGGGCGACGCCGGGGGCGCGCTCGAACTGTACCGCAAATCCGCGGACATCAAGAAGGAACTCGCGGACGCCACCCTGCCCAACACCCTTGCGGAAATGGGCCGCGCGCACTATTTCGCGGGCAACTATAAGGAGGCGCGGCGCCTGTACCACGAGGCGCTCAAGGCGGGCGCGGCCGCGGATGCGTCCATCACCATCGGCAACAACCTGGCCATGGTGCACAAAATGCAGGGCCAGCTCGACTACGCCCTGGAAATCTTCGAGCAGTCCCTGGAAACCGCGCGTCGCAACAACCTGCCCTATCACACCTCGTTCCTGCTGAACAACATCGGCGTGGTGCTGCGGGAAAAGGGCGAGTACGACGCGGCCCTGGAAAAGCACCGCGAGGCCCTGGCCCTGGACGAGCAGTCCGGCGACCGCCTGGGCGCGCTGGTGGATCGCAACAACATCGCCGCGGCCCTGCGGCTCAAGGGCGACTTCGCGGGCGCGCTCGAACTGCTTGAACCCGCGGTCAAGGACGCGCGCGACATCGGCTCGTACGACGACCTGCTGCGCACGCTCATCAACCTGGGCGAGACATATTTGCTGAACAGCAATTTCACCGATGCGGCCGGGCGTTTCGCCGAGGCCGCGGACACCGCCGAAAAAACCAACAATCCCGAGCGGCGCTGGAACGCGCTCTTCGGCATGGGCCGCGCCTTCGAGAGCCAGAACGGCGAGGACAAGGCCGCGGACGCCTACAAGCAGGCTGTGGAAGTCATCGAAACCCTGCGCGCGGGCATCGGCGGCGGAGACGACGACAAGTCGTACTTCCTCGTGGACAAGGTCAAGGTTTACATCCGTCTCATCGAGCTGCTGCACAAGCAGGGCAAGCCCGAAGAGGCGCTCGAATACTACGAGCGTATGAAAGCGCGCGGTCTGCTGGACATCATCCAGAAGGGCAAGGTGGAGATAGACAAAGGCTTGAGTCCCGAGGAGAAAGCGCAGGAGTCGGAACACAAAATCCGTGCGGCCGAAGCCGCGCGCGCCTACGCCGCGGCGCTCGCGGACGGCGGACTGGACAGCCCCGCGGCGCGCGATGCCAAACAGCAACTCGACCAGGCCAGGGACGCGGAGAAGCGATTCAAGGACGGCCTCTACCTCGCACACCCCGAACTCGCGTTCGCCCGCGGCGAAAGCAAACCCGTGACCCCCGGAGAAGTGCGCGCCGCGCTCAACGCCGAGGAGATTCTCGTCGCATATCTCATGACAGGAGAAACCATTTACGCCTGGACCGTGACCCGGGACTCGGTCAAGATGTTCGACCTGCAGCAGGCGCCCAAGAAGGTCGAGTTCATGGTGGACAAGAAACTGCGCTCGGCCCTGGAGGAAGGCGTGTGGGGAAGCTCGCAGCAGAAGGCCTCGCAACAGCTTTACGAAGCCATTCTGAAACCCCTGGAGCCGGAACTCGCGGGCCGCACCGTGCTGGGCGTGCTGCCCGACGGGCGGCTGTACGAAATGCCGTTCATCGTGTTGCTTGACGGCGAGGGCAAATATCTGATTGACAAAATGGCAGTGTATTACACGCCGTCGTTGAGCGTGCTGGCCGAGACGCGCCGCGCGGTGCGGGAACTCAAGAACTCCGACAAGGTTCTGGCCTTCGCCAACCCGACCTTTGCGCGCCAGGACCTCGCGCAACTGCCCGGCACCGAGACCGAGGTCAAGGAGATCGCGGGCATCTTCGGGGACCGGGCCATCGTGCATTTCCACGACGACGCAATCGAGGATCACATCAAGCGCTACGGGGGCGGTTACCGCATCCTGCACCTGGCCAGCCACGGCCTTCTGAACAACAACAACCCCATGTTCTCGAGCATCGCCATGAGCCAGATCCAGGACCAGCCCGACGACGGCTACCTGCAGGCGCGCGAAATCCCGAACATCGAGCTGGACGCCGAACTGGTGATCATGAGCGCGTGCGAATCCGGGCGCGGCCGCCTGCAGCCCGGCGAGGGCATACTGGGCCTCACGCGCTCGTTCTTCTCCGCGGGCGTGCCGGGCATCGCCGCCAGCCTGTGGGAAGTGAACGACACGGCCACTTCGTTTCTCATGCGCACCTTCTATTCCCTGTATCCGCGGGAACGCGCCGTGGATGCGCTGCGCCAGGCGCAGCTCGCAACGCGCCAGGAATTCGGGGACAACCCCAACCTGTGGGCGCCGTTCTTTCTGATCGGATTCGGGGTGACCACGGAATAGGCGTCAGCGTTTGACTTCATACACGCCGCACCGGGAAGCCAGGAACAGGCGTCCGGTTGCGGGGTCCAGGTGCAGGGCGCGGGTCTGGCGGCCCACCCGGAACGAGTCCAGGCGCCGCCCGGTGCGCCGGTCCATCTCCATGAAGGTTCCCTCGAAGTAGTTCACCACATAGAGAGAGTTGCTGTCAGGCGACAGCGCCAGCTCGTGCGCGCCGCGCCCGGCGCGCAGGCGGCGCACCGTGCGAAGGGTGCGGCAGTCCAGAACATCCACGCGCGCATAGAGCAGGCGGGACACATAGAGTTCGCACCGGGGCGCGTCCAGGGCCATGGCTCCTGCCATGCCCCACAGCATGCGGCGGCGCTGCGGCTTCATGGTCTCCAGATCCAGCCGGTACACGGCGCCGTAAATCCAGTCCGACAGGAAGAGCGCGCCGCGCGCGGGGTCCGCGACGGCGTCGAAAAGCCTGTGCGTGCGCAGTTCAACGGGATGGCGCGTGAGGGTGCGCGCGTCCAGGTCAAGAGAGTACAGACCCTGTGCTTCGCCCACGATGTAAACGGTGTCTCCGTTCCGCTCCGCGCCCACGAGCTGCGCGTGGCGCGTGGGGAAGTGGCGTGCGACGCGCTCGCGGATCGGAAGAGCACA
>JAGUYV010000291.1 GCA_020061125.1 bacterium
CGGCCCCTGTCGCGCCGCCGCATCACCAAGGCCATGCCGCTTGGCATCCGCGCCGTGGACGGGCTGCTCACTTGCGGCTGCGGCCAGAGGCTCGGCATTTTCAGCGGCAGCGGCGTGGGCAAAAGCTCCACCATGGGCATGATCGCCCGCTTCACGAAGGCCGACATGAATGTGATTGCACTCGTGGGCGAGCGCGGGCGCGAGGTGCGCGAGTTTCTGGAAAGGGACCTGGGCGAAGAGGGCCTGGCCCGTTCCGTAGTGGTCGTGTCCACTTCCGACACCTCGCCCTTGAGCCGCATCAAGGCTCCGTACACGGCCACCACCATCGCCGAATATTTCCGCGACAAGGGCTTGGATGTGGTGCTGATGGTGGACTCGATTACCCGGTTCGCGTTCGCGCAGCGCGAGATGGGCCTTGCCTCGGGCGAGCCGCCCACCACGCGCGGCTACACGCCGTCCCTGTTCGTGGCCCTGCCCAAGCTGCTCGAACGCGCGGGCCAGTCCGACAGGGGATCCATCACCGGGCTGTACAATGTGCTCGTGGAAGCGGACGACATGAACGAACCCGTGGCTGACCATGTGCGCAGCATCCTGGACGGGCATGTGGTGCTGGACCGCCGCCTGGCGCACCGCAACATTTACCCGCCGGTGGACCTGCTCCAGAGCGTGAGCCGCGTGATGCCCGACATCACTTCCGAGGAGCACTTCAACCTCATGCGCCGCTTCCGCGAGATCCTCGCCACCTATCAGGAAGCCGAGGACCTCATCAACATCGGCGCGTATGTCAAGGGCAGCAATCCGAAAATTGATTATGCGATCAGCCGCATTGACCGCATCTTCGACTATGTCAGGCAGGGCCTGTATGAAAAGATGGATTATGATGATTCCATCGCGGGCCTGAAAGCCATATTTGAGGGCTGATGTTCCGATTCCGTCTCGAACCGGTTCTGAAGTACCGGCAGTTCCTTGAGGACCAGAAGCTGGCGGAATTCGCCGAAAAGCAACGCCTGCTCGAAAACGAAAAAGCGGCGTTGCGGGAATTGAAGACCATGCGGCGCCGGTACTTCGAAGCGTTGCGCGAGGAGTCCCGCAAGGAAGATGTGGATGTGTCCATGATGTCCTTCTTCCAGTCCTACATCTTTTTCCTGGACCGCCGGGTCACGGAGCAGCTCGCGGTTGTGGCCCGCGCCCAGAAGGCCGCGGACCAGGCCATGCTCGAACTCGTCGAGGCCAGAAAGCAGAAAGAAGTGCTGGTCAAGGTCAAAGAGAAAAAGTTCAAGGAGTACCGCTACGAAGAAGAGCGCCAGGACCAGTTGCAGCTCGACGACGTGGCGTCCATCAAGTACATACGCGACAGGAGCGGATTAAGCCAGTTCGCGGTATAGCCGCGCAACCGGAGTGAAAGAATATGCCGAACTTCATTCAATTCAAAAATCCGCCGGGGCAGTGGGGCATCTTCCAGGTCATGGATCGCATCAGCTCGATTCAGGAGCGGTTCGGCCCCCAGATTCCCGTGCAGCAGGTGCAGGAATTCAGCACGGAACTCAAGAGCCAGCTTTACAACCCGGAGACCGACGGCGCGCCGGCGTCCGAGCTGGTTGCGTCCGTGGACGAGGAATACCCGGTGGTGGAGAAAGCGCCGTTTGATGAACTGTTCCAGAGGTCGGCGCCGGTGCGGAGCAGCCTGTCGGAGCTGAAAAGCAACCCGGACATGGATGCGCTCATCGAGCAGGCGTCAGCCAGGTACAACCTGGACCAGAACCTGCTGCGCGCGGTGATCAAGGCCGAAAGCAACTTCAACCCGTCGGCCACCTCGCCCAAGGGGGCCATGGGGCTGATGCAGCTCATGCCCGGCACGGCGCGCTCGCTGGGAGTGACCGACGCATACGATCCGGCGCAGAACATTGACGGCGGCGCGCGCTACCTGCGCCAGATGCTGGACACCTTCGGCGGGGACACGAAGAAGGCGCTGGCCGCCTACAACGCCGGACCCGGCGCCGTGCAGACTTACGGCGGCATCCCGCCGTACAAGGAAACGCGAAACTATGTGGGCAAAATCATGGACATGCTGGGCGGCTCGTAATCCGCACGCCCGCGCATGCGCAACGCCCAGACATATAGGAGAGACCGCAGACCATGGCGAAAACACAAAGCAAACCCAAAGAAACGACCCTTTCGCTGGAGGAGCCTAAAGGCAAGGGCAGAATGCCCCTGGTCCTGGCCATCCTGGGCGCGGTTGCGGGCCTGTTCCTGCTGCTGCTGGTGCTGCACATGAGCGGCGCGCTGAACGGCCCCGAGGAAGCCCTCTATCAGCGGTTCGCAGGGAACAAGACTATGAGCGTGCTGCTGCGCCCGCTGCACCACCCGGATTTCAAGAAAACCCTCACCACCGAGGAAGCGCTTGATGTGATCCAGTTGCGCCGCGAGATGCGCAAGGCCGCGGACATTATCGAAGGCCAGAAGGAAACCATCTCGGCGCTGGAAAAGAAAGTCGGCAAGCTGGAAAAATCCGCGGGCCAGATGGACAAGATCGCCAAGGACATGAAGACGCTCAAGGAATCCGGCGCGGAAGTCACGCCCGAGGCCATCATGGCCGCGCTCGAG
>JAGUYV010000325.1 GCA_020061125.1 bacterium
AGCACAGCCGCAAGGCCGTGCGGCCCGGGCGGGTGCGTGTGCGCGCGCAGGTGGATGTGGTCGTCATGAACGATCATGAAAACAAAGCATAGCACGACACGCGGCGCGGGTCACGCCCTGGCCTTCACATTCCATTGCGAGACCATGAGCAGGAACGGAACCACGGCCAGGGGCGCGAAGATGTGGAAGAAATACTGTGTGCCGTAGATGCCCGCAAGGTAGCCCAGGAGCGGAGCCTGCACGGCCGCGCCGATGGAGCCGAATCCGTTGATCAGGCCCGCGGCCGTGGCCGCGCCCTTGCGCGAGCCGAAGTCCATGGCCGCGGCCCCGGTCATGATCGAGTCCGGGCCGTAAATCATGAAGAAGATCAGGCAGGCGCCCAGAATCATGGGCACGGTGCCGAAGGCGTTGAGCTGGGTTTGCAGGGCGCACGCCAGGGCCAGGCCCAGGAACATGATGGCGCACACGGGCGCGCGGCGCGACTGCATGAGCTTGTCCGACACGAAGCCCGCGCTGATCGCGCCCAGGAACCCGGCGATCTCGGGCAGATTGGCCAGGTACCCGGATTCGATGGGATTGAAGCCCAGTTCGCGCGTCATGTAGAACGGCAGCCATCCGAGCAGGGCGTAGCGGATGAATTTGAGGCAGAAATAAGACGCGCCCATGAGCCAGACCATGGGATGCGACAGCACCTCGCGGATCACGCTCGGCTCCGCCTGCCCGGTTTGCGCTCTCTGGGCGGCTTGCTGCCGTTCCGTTTGTTCCGCGGCCCGGCCCCTGTCGTCGCCGTAATGTTCCTCGGCCGACGGCAGGCCCATTTTCTCGGGGGTGTCTTTGTGGAACAGCAGATACACGGCCGCGATAACCACCAGGATGATCGCGGGCGCGGCGAACGCGGATTCGAGGCCCCACTGCCCCAGGCTGTAGGTAGCGATGACCCCGGCCAGCAGACTGCCGATCTGGTAGCAGGTGCACCAGAAGCCCATGATGACCCCGCGCTCGCGCGTGGCGAACCACTGGGCCATGGACTTCACGCTGCTCGTCCACCCGCTGGCCTGCGCGTAACCGTTCAAGCCCCAGATCAACACGAGCAACAGAAATCCCGGCGCGAACCCGAAGAGCGCGCTCATGGCCGCGGAGCTGATCATGCCCGTGGCCAGCATCACGCGCGGCCCGAGCCGGTCCCCCAGAACCCCGTTCAGAAACTGGCCCAGCGCATAGGTGGCCAGGAACGCGCCCTCGATCCACCCCAGCTCCGCCGCGCTCAATCCGCGCTCGTCAATGAGCGTGGTCTTGCACACGGACAGATTCTTGCGCGTGAGATAATATCCCGCATACACAAACCACAAAATCGTAAAGCTGCGCATGCGGTAGTGCCTGAATTTTCTGGAAATCGCGTCCATTGCAGTCTCCGGCCGGTTCGAGATACCGGGTTATCTTATACGATCCATTGAAAAAAGCGATCCGAAAAAGGCTTTGTCGCGGCGCGCGTCAGAGATCGTTCGCGTGGTATCACGCTGACTCCCGCACAAAATCATTGACAAACAGAGCGTTTCTGTGGTTGAATGAATCATGCCATGTCAGGAGTATTCAAAGCCATAGAGTTCCGGCCGCGACGCCATAACACCTGGCACGGAACCCGGCGGCAGAAAACATTTTCAAGAGCGCGGACTGCGCCGCAACCAACGAGATAATGAGCAAAAGGCGCGGTCATTGATTGATGGGAACAAAACCCGAATCCGTTTTTCCGAGTCGGAGTTGTGTCCCCGCAGCGATTTGTAGACGAAGGGTTTATCCGTCGTCCTCTCATATCAAGGCATAGAGGCCTGAATGGGTAAAGGGAGGCATAATTAAGTATGGTGTCCCCAAAACTTTGTGTCCCCAAAACTTTCTCATATCAAGGCATAGAGGCCTGAATGGGTAAAGGGAGGCATAATTAAGTATGGTGTCCCCAAAACTTTACGGGATAAACGCTTTGGAAAAAGCAATGAGAGGAGAATTGTAATGCAACAAAAGGAAAATAGAATTGAAAACCTAATAAATATATTTGCTGATTGCGTAGTGAAGCAACATGATGCCATTTGGCAGAAAGCAGATTCAAATATTGGAAACAAATATGCAAGAAAACTTATTAAGGCATGGGATGATATCTGCAAGATGGGTGATAATGCAAAAGATAGTTTTGTAATATTACTATATCATGATGATGTTAGAGTTCGGTCATCAGCCGCTTGTTTTTTATTGAAATACAAACACGAAGAGGCAAAAAGGGTTCTTATTGAAATATCTAAGGGAGAGGATATAACAGCCTTCGAAGCCAGCCAATGCTTAATGAGGTGGAAAGAGGGAGAATGGCATCTAGATGAATAACTGGCAGGAAACTATAGGAAACTAGACAAGAAACTAGGGACGCTAAGAAACTAGGGAAACTAGAGGGAAACTAGGGACGCTTACCATTAAAATGACGCTGCAACACACAACACATTCTCTGCAATACAACCACAGAGCGGGCCGCTTCTGTACGATGAATTCTCGTAAAACAAACGGTAAGTGTCCCGATTTAACCAGTGTCCCTATTTAACCGGATGTTTCAACAATCCGTCCATTCCTTTACGAAGCCGATGCGCTTGTTCCGGGCGGTCCTGGCGATAAAATAATTCAGGCTTTTCTCAAACATTTCCTGTCCCTGCCGTCGCCGTTCTTCAATGTATGCAATGCGAATACGCTTGTAGCTGTCCGGGAAATTGCAGAAATTCTTCCATGCTTCCGTATTCGCTTTAAGCGGCTTGAGGATGTCGGGAGCTATGGAAATGTTCTTATCGGGTTTTTCGTTTGGATCAAATTCGTGGGCTATTGCTGCGAGTCCCGCCCGGGTCATCTTCTTTTGCTCCACGAGCTTATACACTCGTTCTCTGTTTAATTGTGAAAGCCCGCTGTTCTTCTTTCTTGCGGAAAACCGCTGTGCGAAACGCTCATCATCTATTGTTTTCACTATACTGTCTATCCAGCCGAAACACAGCGCTTCCTCAACAGCATCGTTATATGCAATGCGCGGTTTCCCGCTTGCTTTCTTGTAATATATGAGCCAAATATCCCGTTCCCTGTCGTGATTTTCCGACAACCACCGCCGCCAGTCTTTTCGGCTCGTAACATACAAAGTCTTCCCTATCTCCATATATCCGGCATTCCCCATATCAAACTTGAAGCCCACATCAACCTGACCTCAATCATCCCACAAACAGGTGATTTCACAGGTCGGAATGCATGAGCGCCAGCATCAATTGCAGATTTTATCATAAAGCCGCCTCCGAAGAGGTTTTCTTAAAAAGCTTCTTTGAGTGCAGTTATCCGCGTTGCTTGGACACAATGCATAACTGTGCCTCCCTTTCCCCTTTAGACCGCTTGTTTCCGGCTGACGGGCGGGCTGCTGTGCGCTTGGCTACGGGGCTATTCCGGAGCTGATACGCGGATTCGGGTTGTGTTTCCATGCGGCCTGGTTTTGTTATTCGGGGCCGGAGGCGCGGCGCGCGGGTTTTATTTGCCCCCGCGCATGGCTTCGAGGAAATTTCTGATGAGGCGGCGCTCTTCGGGGCTGGCGCTTTGCATGAGCTTGAGGAACACGGCCAGGTCGCAGTCGCCTTTGGCGGCGCCGGCAAGGGCGTCCATTTCCCCGGGTGAAATCTCACATGCGCCGCCGGATGGCCGGGCGGCGTCGGGAACCTCGGTCACCAGTGAGTGGGAAGAAGAGGAGCTTGAGGCCATGGGCGGTGCGTCCGAGGGCATGCGGGGCAGGTCTTTGTCCGCGGCAGGCGCGGGCGCGCCGGGGTCGTGCGGGTTGCCCGCCACCATACCTCCGAACTCGCGGCTTTTGAGCAAAAGGGTCTCGCGCTTGTCGGCTTCGCCCTGGAACTGGAAGCTGCGGATGGCGGACTCGATGGCGTCCCTGTGTTTCTGGTAGCTGGAGTAGGGGCACTGGAAATAGATGCCGATGCCGCGGCCCGCGGTGACGCCCCAGAGGTTCACGGCGGCCAGGGGGATGTCTTTGTGCTCGGGCAGGAGGAACCCGATGGAGCGGCCGGGGCCGGAGTAGGCGGCATGATAGAGCACGCGGCCGCCGGTGTAGCGGTAGGCGCTGGCCGGCTCCTGCCCCAGGAGCGTGCGGTAGTAGGCGTCGTAGGATGCGCCGATGTCGTTGATGCTGCCGCCGCCGATGTCGTGCGAAATGATGAAGAACACCAGGTCACCGGCGCGGGCCACGAACACTGCGGGCTGCGCGCTGGGCTGGTAGCGGAATTCGCCGGGGTTGGACTCCGCGGTCCAGCCCGGGGGCAGGGTGAGGCTCATGTTCACGGCCTGCACCTGGGTCTGTGCGCGTGCGGTCGCGGCCCAGGCCATGAAAACCGCGGCGGTAAGGGCGAGCAGCACGGGCCGCGGCGTTTTATTCCCATAAAATGGATTCCATCGGTGTGTGCGCATGATTATGTCCGTTGAGAGAAATTTCCGGCGGGCGCGGGAGCGCGTCAATTTTTCAGTTCCCAGGTTTCACCGGTGATTTTGGGCGTGTACGCGGGGATTTCCGTGGTGTCGTGAATTTCTTCCACGCTGAAGCGGAACTTGGCGGGCGAGTCGGCCGTGGACCAGTAGAATCCGTAGTGGCGGCAGGACAGGGCGCCGCCCTCGCCGTGCACCCATTCGCGATAGTCCCGGGCGTCGCGGCGCAGGTCTATGGCGTTCCATTGCACCGCGCCGTTGAAGTTGCCGCACGCCAGGACTTCGGTCCACCAGATTTTTTTATCGGGCACGGGCAGGCCGTTGTGGATGGCGTATTTGGTGTGGGTGAGCGTGCCTTCGAGTGGCTGCGCGATGACATAGTCCGCGGGCAGGTACGGCTCGAAGCCCACCACGGCGTCGCCGCCCTTGCGCAGGGGCCGGCTGCTCTCGTTGATTTTGCCCTCGGAGAATTTGAAAATGCCCACCTGCTTCTTGATCCAGCACCCGGTTTTGAGCGCGTCAATCACGAAGGGTTCGCCGGGGTCCAGGCGCACGCAGTTCTGCAGGCCCGCGGTCATGTCGGCGGAGAAATCCGTGAGGTCGTTGATTTTGCCGCCGTAGATGCGCGTGAGGCTCAAGTCGCCGAATATGAGGGATTCGGGTATGGCGGCGAACACGCTCATGAGCTGCTGCGTGTTGTGAGCCGGGAAGAACTGGCCGCCGCCCGCGCGGGCCGCCATTTGCAGCATGGCGAATTCGGGCGAGTCCGGCTTCACGGTGTAGCTGACAATGTGCGTGCGGGGGGCGAGGTCGCCGCACCCGTAATTCACGCTGCTCTCGAAGACCGTGGCCGCGGACTGCACGGGATTGCCTTCGCAGGATTCGCCGCCGTCGGTGAGCATGATGATCATGGAGCGGGAATACTTGCCCATGCGGCAGGCGTGCTCGCCGCCCCTGTCAATGGCCAGGCCCAGGGGCGTGTTGCCGGAAGCGATCTGGCGCAGGGCGCGCACGGACTGGCGCACGCTGGCGTAATTGGTGGTGAACTGCTGAACCACGGGCGTGCTGTGGCAGCCGCCGGTGCGCATCACGGATACTTCGGGCCGCGGGGTGACGCGCTCGAACCCGTCCAGAAGGCGCTCCACGGCGCTCACGGCGTCGTCAATCTTGCGCATGCTGCCGTCCGGGGACAGGTCGTTCATGCTGCCCGAGGTGTCCATTATCAAGAGCACGGACACGCCGTCGCTCTGCTTGGCGCGCGCCGCAGCGGGCCGCGCCAGGGCGCAGAAGACCGCAACCGCCGCCAGCAGCATGGCCAAGCGGGGAATGAGCAGTGTGGTGTTGGCGCGTTCCTTGTGGTTCATGCGTTCCGTTTCTTGTCGTGCGCGCGGCGCTATTGCTTGATCTGCCATTCCTCGCCCACGATGCGGTTCTCGCGATACGGGTAGGGCCGCAGGATTTCCACTTCCTGCACATCGAAATGGAACCGCGCGTCTTTTTCGAGCACGGACCAGTAGAATCCATAGTGGCGGCACGAGGTGGCGCCGCCTTCGCCGTGGATCCATTCGCGGGCGCTGCCGTAGTCCCAGCGCACATCCACCGCGTTCCACTGGGTCGCGCCGCTGTAGTTGCCGCAGACCATGATTTCCTGCCACCACACCTTCATCTCGGGTTCGGGCAGGCCGTTGACGATCACATACTTGGTGTGCGTGAGCTTGGTTTCCAGGGCCTGGGAGATGAGGTAGTCGGGCGCGGCTTTGGGGTCGAACGGGACCACGGACTCGCCGCCCGTGAGCATGGGCCGGCTGCTGTGTTCGATAACCTCGCCCGTGAACTTGAAGATGCCCACCTGTTTTTTGACCCAGCACCCTGTCTGCAAAGATTTGAAGGTGAATTTCTGTGAGGGGTCCAGGAACACGCACTGGCGCGGGTCCACATTGGGCGGCAGCATGGGTTCCATTTCCCAGGCGAATTGCGAGAGGTCGCTGGCCGCGCCCCGGTACACGGAGCGGATGTCCGCGGATGCCGCGGATGCGGGGTACGCCATGGCCAGCGCCGCCAGGGCGGCCGCAAGCGCCAGTGTTGCGCGCAATCCTTTATGCAATGACTTGATCTGAAATCGCATTCGCCAGTCCGCATCCAGCGGCGCGCCGGGTTGTGTTTCGCCCCCGCTTGCGCGCCACAGGGCAATGGGTTCCTTGATTACAACGATCCTATATTTATCCCAAAAAAGAAATTGTGTCAATGGCGCGGCGCAATGCATTCCGGCGCGCCGCCTCTCGACATGCGCTGCGGGATTCTGTTACCATTAAATCAACGAATAGAACAAGAAACGAAATCTGCCGCGCGCCACATGGAGCAACGCATGGCCGATGAGCCGCTCATCAAAGTCAAGCCCCACGCGCTCAAGCGCATGGCGCCGCTGTTCGCGCCCGGTGAAACCCTGCTCGTGGCGCTGCCCTGCGGCCGCATGGACCTTGACAGCAAAACCCTGCGCGACGCGGACCGCGACTATTTTCTGGTCACGGACCGGCGCGTGCTGTCCGTGCCGGGCGCGTGGTTCCGCACGGGCAAAGGAGCGCTGGGGTTTCTGCGCGCCATGATTTTCGATGCGGACTTGACCGTGCATGTGCTCGGGGCCACGCTCACCGTGCATGTGCAGGCGCGCGGCCAGGCGCCGGAGCGGTCCGTGGCGTTCACCAACCTGAAGAAGCCCGACGCCGAATATGCGCTCAAGCTGCTGCGCGAGCCGTGCACCGTGCGCGTGTGCAAGGCGTGCGGCAAGCCCCTGCGCGACGATTTCGCCATGTGCCCGTTCTGCCAGGCCAGCCTCAAGCGCGTGTGCGGCAACTGCGGCCGCCCCATGCAGGACGCCTGGGTTTCCTGCCCCTACTGCGGGGCATGATTGCGCCGCCCCCTTCACGAAATTTGATTTTCAATTAAGATCCTATGGAAACGGATCGCGAGATTCGTGTATACTCTGAAGTTGCAGGCCGCGCCGCACGGCGCAGCGGCTGCAAATGAGCGCTCACAGAGGATGATGACCATGGATAATCCCTTCTGTCCCAATTGCGGTATGGAAGTGCAGCCCGGCGAAGCCTTCTGCGGCACCTGCGGGTTCAATCTGCAGCAGACAACCGCGGCCGCGCCGCCTCCGCCCGTTGCCGCGCCCGCACCCCCGGCTCCACC
>JAGUYV010000456.1 GCA_020061125.1 bacterium
AGCCCCCGTCCTGGGCCTGGGCGCGTCCGCCGTTCCACGGCGCCGCAGCGTCCGCCACGCACATCTCCCCGCCCGTTCCGCCGTCATACCCGCGCCCGTTGGCGGAGATCTTGGATGTCCCGTCTATGCTGATGCTGCTCGCGTACAGGCGCAATATCTGGTTGTCCGCCACATACAGTGTGGAGTTGTTTTTCAATTCAATCTTGGAATACCGCTGGTTGCCGCTCATGGTCTGGATGTCGCCGTCCAGTATGAGTTCCGTACCCAGCAGCACATCCGTGTTCGCGGTTACATTCACGGGCGTCTGTATCTGGGTCCATGTGGGATTGCCGTCGCTCCAGGAGAATGTGCCGAATGTGGAATTGATGCTGCTCGTGGTGGCGATGGCGCCTGTATATCCGTAATACAGGAAAACTTCATGCTCGCTGAATGCGGGCACGGTGGGGATCTTGACCCAGATTTTCGCGGTCTGCGCGCCGGAGTCGTAACTCTGGATCCAGTAATTGAGCATGGTTGTGCCGTCGGAATCCGCGAACCGCAGGTCCGAGCCGTCCGCGGCCGCGTGGCTGAAATCGAAATAATTGCTTGGCGGCGTTCCGTCCAGTTCCACGAGCAGATGATAGTCCGTCAGGGCATTGGACGACCCCGTGTTGTCCACGGTGATTTTTGTGCGGTACCGCCACATGGGGGAAATCCAGCCCGGAGACGCGGAGGCGCGCAGTTGCGCCATGCCCGCGCTGACCAGGATTTTCGCCGTGTCATAGGAATAGTCGCTGTCCACAGTAAAGGGCCACGCCGCATTGTCCGGCGCCGGGCCGGTGGTGAACTGCCAGGGCGCGGTGTACGCGGCTTCATTGCCGTACTGGTCTTTGACCCTGACCCGGTAGTTGTAGTCCGTGACATAGGCAAGTGTGGAGCCTACGGTCCAGGAGTTCATGCTCTCCCAGGCGCTTTCCTGGAATCCAGCCGCGGCCCAGTCCGCGGGCGCGAGGTCCAGCTGGAACCAGTAGAACACCGTGCTGATGTCATCGGGAGGCTGCGCGGTGAGCGTGACGCCGGTGTCAATGCCGGTTTCCATGTTTGCGGGATACAGCAGCGCCAGGGCTGTGGGGGCCTGGTTGTCCACGGTGAAAAATGCAGAATAGCGGCGCTGGCCGTTCTGCCCGCCGTCGTTCGGCGTGATCCGGAGATACACGGTGGCGTCTTCTCCCGGGAACGCGCCGCCCTGGTTGTTCGCGTTCTGCGTGTTCCACCGGAAGGTGGCGTTGGTGCGCGGGGTGGTCACACCGGTGATCTGCCCGGTGGATGTGCCGCCGCTGACGCCCGTGTTGTTCACCGCTCCCGTGCTGGAGTCGTGAATGAACGCCTGGTACCAGTTGGCGCCGTCATAGGAATATTCCACAAGCAGGGAGCAGGTGTCGTTGTTGGGATCCGCGAGGTCGTACTGCACCGTGACCAGGCCCGTGCCGTCGGTGGAAGTCTGCAGGGCGCTGTCTATGTTCACATCGGGCTGCGACACCGTGACTGTGAACGACCACTCCGGATTCGAGAACGCGCTTTCGTTTCCGAACTGGTCGCGGGTTTTCACATGCCAGTAGTATTTGACCCCTGAATCCAGAGTGGGCGGATTCCAGGTGAGGCCCGCCTGCCAGCCGCTCTGGTTCACGGCGATGGTGAACGCGCTGTCCTTGGCGATCTCGATGAAGTAGGAAATCGGGGACATGTCCGAGCCAGCGGCCGCGGTGAGCGTGGGGTCGCGGGACACGCCCGTAGTGCCGTTCGTCGGGCTTGAGCAATTGTAGTTGATGGGCGCTTTGTTATCCACGGTGAACGCGGCGGAATTCTCGGTTTCGCCCTGCACGGCGTCGAAGGTTGTGATGCGCAGGTACACGGTGTCGTCTTCGATGCCCGCGAGGCTGCCGCCCTGGTTGAGCGCGTTCTGCGTGTCCCATACAAAAGTTGCGCCCGCCTGGGGCGTGGTGATGGCCTTGAGGTTCGAGACCGCGGTCCCGGTGTCCACGCCCGTGTTGTCTATGGTTCCCGTGGAAGCGGCGGACAGGTACGCCTGATACCAGGTGGCGTTGTCCGTGGAGTATTCCACCAGGAAATCCGCGTTGTCGTTGTTCATGTCGGTCAGATTGTAAGTGACCGTGATGAGGCCGGTGCCGTCAACCGAAGTCTGCGCGATGTTTGTGACGGTCACATCGGGAGTGACCTGCTCGGTGATGAATAAAAATGTGGGGGAGAAAGACCCGGTTTCGAAACCGCATGCGTCGCGGCCCTTCACGCGCCAGTAATATGTGGTGTTGGGGTCCAGGGCCGCGGGCGGAACCCAGTCGTTGTCCGCGCTCTGCCAGCCGCTCTGCTGCAGCCCGGTGGTGAACCCGGCGTCCTCGGCGATTTCGAAGTAATAACTGATTACGCCCTGGTCGAAACCGGCTGTTGCCGTTAGTGTGGGCGTGAACGGCTGGTCCGAGGCGCCGTTTGCGGGCGTGTCGCAAGCGATGCCCGCGGGCGCTTCGGTGTCTATGGTGTAATTCACTCCGGTGTTGTCCACCGAAGAGTTCTTGTTGTTCAGCGTGTCCTTGCAGGAGAAATACACGACCTCCGCGCCGTTGATCATGCCGGTAACAGCACAAGAGAGACCGGTGGTTCCGCTACCTGTGCAGTCGTTTGACATGGAGTCGTAGTTGAAATCATCCAGCGCCCAGCGGCACCAGGCGTTTTCGTCCGTTGTGAGATCGATCGTCTCATCATTGGCGCAGATGAAATCGCCATCCGCGGGCACGGCTGCGGTGATGGCTGGGGGCAGCGAGTCCACCTGGTATGTGAGCTGCGAGTTGGTGCCCGAGGTGTCTTCGTTGCCGCACATGTCCGCGCACGCTATATAGATGGAGTTTGAACCCTCGTTCAAACCGCTCACGCCGCACGAGATGTTGATGGAGCCGTCGCCGGAGCAGTCGCCGGCCATGGCTGCGTAGGCCTGATCCGTGAGCGACCATCTGCAATCGCCATTTTCATCGAGTGTGAGGCTGACATTCGGGGCCGTTGTGCTGATGGTCGAGCCGTCAATGGGACTCCAGTTGGATTGCGCGGGCGCGCCCGTGACATCCACAAAATATGTCAGCTCGGAATTCGTTGCCGCGGTGTGCGCGTTGCCGTAGGCGTCGCGGCAGGAGAAATAGACGATGTCGCTTGGAGAACCAATTCCGGTGACATTGCACGAATGGGCCGCGCCGCCGCCCGCGCCGCAGTTGTTGGCCATGGCCGCGTACGCGTCGTCATTCAGCGACCAGCGGCACCAGGCGTTTTCATCCGTGTCCAGGGTCACGGTCTGCGCGGAACTGCACAGCGTAGCCGTGGTCGCGGGATTCCAGTTGGACTGCGCGGGCACGGCGTTGTCCACGGCGAACGAAGCCGAGGTCTGCGCAGCGCCGGAGACCGTGGGATCCATGGGCGTGACGCGCAGCCACACATCTGCGTCCTGGCCCGTGAACGCTCCATTCTGGTTGTTCGCGTGCTGCGTGTCCCAGATGAAGGTGGCGTTGGCCTGGTTGGTTGCGATGCCGGTTATCTGTCCCCCGGAAATTCCGGTGTCCACGCCGGTGTTGTCAATCGTGCCCAGGGATGCGCTTTTGATGTACGCCTGATACCAGGTGACATTATCGTAAGAATATTCAATTAATAAGGAACAAGCGTCGAGATTCGGGTCCGTGAGATCATATTGCAATGTGACTTCGCCGGAACCGTTGGTGGAGGTTTGTGAAGCGCTGTCAATATTCAGAGCGGGCGGATTGTTGTAATGAACCGTCATTTCCACGAAATCAATCAGCATGCTTTGGTCAGACCGGTTCGCGTATACGGCCCAGGTGATCAGGCCCGTGCCGGAGTTGATGTAATCGGAAATGCTGGCCGAGAGGGACCGGGTGAAAGTGGTGTCCGCGCCCGTGGGGATGGCTTCAACCGCGCCAATCTGGACCCATGACGCATTGTTCTGCCACGGTTGTCCGTCTATCAGGACCCAAATCGAAAAATCCGTGTTCCCGCCGTTCATGTATCCTTCAAATGTGAAATCAATCTGGGAGATTGAAGCAATTGCCTGCGTTACAGTCATCTCCACCCACAAAAGCATTTCATCGTTGGCGCCCGGGTCGTCAGTTGTCCAACGCACATCGTTGGATGAGTTTATCCACGCATAATTGCCTGGCAATGTGTGGTCATTTCTGTTGCCGGCAGCTCCGCCAAACGGGAACTGGTCCACATCGTTTTCGTACGCCCAGCAGTCAGTTCCGGGGTTGCATGTGCTGAAATTGTATGTGGCCGAGGCGGCCAGAGCGGGCGCGGAAAAGAACGGCATACAAATCATTGCCAGAACAAACAGGCAAAGAAACGCAAACAACCCGGACACAGGTTCAACAGCACCACGCCCAACGGGGTGGTCTGCCCTGTCCGGTTGTCTCTTGCCCGTGCCGAACATTACCCTGGTGTCATCGCCTCTCGATAGCGCACAAAAATGCACTCGCCGTTTTTCACGCAATTCCTAAAATTGCCTTAAATCCAGTTGTTTTCAAAATATCGCCCTCAAAACAAGTCAGATAATTTGCCTGTTGTATCTCATTTACATACAAAAAATACGCCAGAACATGATGCAATCCAAGAATGGAGTAAAATGCTTTTTTTTTAATTGAAAAATTATTTTCTATGAGTTTTTTGCCTGTTGGAAATTGCTTGCACTTTCAACCGAATGGTGCATTGCAATGCCCAATATAACCAATTATCAACAAATGCAACATCTGCTCACATACGCGGTGGATTCGCATGTCAATTGCAATCCACGGTATTTGCAGATGAAGAAGTCCGCGTTTGCATTTAAATCCTCAAAACTTTTGATCAAAACCCGACCCGATGCTATAATTGCGTTTTTAGGTACACAAACCAAACTTAAGAAAAGACAAAGACGAGGTGTTGAATGGAAGTCAAGAAATCCATTGGTGCTGCGGAAATTGTGCCGGACGCCATGATGGCGGCGGCCAGGGAATTCAAGGGGCGCACGGCCATGCGCTACCGCCCGCGCGAGGGCCAGCCGTACAGCGGCCGGATCACTTACGACGAGCTGGTCAAGTTCTCGCGCATCGCGGCCACTTCCCTGGTGCAGCAGTTCGATCTGCAACCCGAGCAGTGCGTGGGCGTGGTGTCCGAAAACCGGCCCGAGTACAACATGGGCGACATTTCCGTGCTCTTCGCGGCCGGCACGCCCTGGGGCCTTTACGATTACGACACGCGCAACCAGGAAATTGTGGAGTACAAGCTCAACGACAGCGAAACCACGATCATGATGGTCAGCGGCATGTTTCTGGAACCCATGCGCAAGATAGTGGCTTCGGGCCGCACACCGCTCAAAAAGCTCGTGGTTCTGTGCCGCAGCCACGACAACATCAAGTTCGAGTCCTTCGAGACCCCGTTCTGGGATCTGATTGAAAAAGGCGCCGAGGATACATCGCTGATCGAGGACCGCGTGGCCCTGGTCGAGCCGGAAAGCACCTATAAGCTCATCTACACCTCGGGCACCACGGGCATGCCCAAGGGTGTGATGCTCACTCACAGCAACATCTTGAGCAATGTCAAGGACGCCACCAAGGTCATGAACCCCAAGACCGGGCGCAAAATTTCATACCTGCCCGAGGCGCACTCGTTCCAGGGCATGCTCACCTACCTGGCCCTGCTGAACGGCGTGGAAATCTGGTACTCGTTCAAGAAAACCATCGTGGACGATGTCAAGGACATCCGCCCCACCCTGTTCCCGGGCGTGCCCGTGGTGTATAAGAAATTCGCGGACGGCATGCGCGAGCGCGTGCTCGAGCTGACCAAGGGCTACATTGACATCGCCGCGGACTACAAGTCCGCGCCCGTGCGCGCTCTGGTGCGCAAGAAAGTTATCGGCCCGCTGGTGGCCAAAAAGGCGGGCCTGGACGCCGTGGAGATCATGGTCTCCGGCTCGGCCAAGCTAGACCAGGCGCACGCCGCGGCGCTCAACAATGTGGGCCTGCGCGTGTTCGAGGGCTACGGCATCAGCGAAACCTCGCCCGTGATCAGTGTGGAAACCCCGGACGCCAACCGGCCCGGCAGCGTGGGCCGCCCCATCCCCAATGTGCAGGTAAAAATCATTTCCCTGGAAGAGGACGACAACGGCGTACGCCCGGAACTGCCCCCCGGCGAAGTGGGCGAAGTGTGGGTCAAAGGCCCCAATGTGTTCAGAGGCTACTACAAAGACCCGGAGAAGACCGCCAAGGCCAAACCCGAGCAGGACGCCTATTTCACCGGCGACCTGGGCCAGATGGACGAGGACGGCTTCCTTTACATCCACGGCCGCGCCGGCCTTCAGGTCAAGATGCTGAACGGCGAATTCGTGGACCTCGACCACCTGGCCGCCAACATCCTGCGCCACACCACGCTGGTGCAGGCCGCGGTGGTGGACGCGGAGATGCAGAACTCCGCCGTGGCCATCGTGTCCATCGCCTGGGAGCCGGAAGCCCAGGAGCCGATCGCGCAGCAGCTCGGCATCCCCTTCGACGGCGATTCCATCGCTTTCGCCAAAAACGAAAAAGTCATCGAAGCCGTGAAAAAGGAACTCATGGACAACAAGCAGAACTTCGGCAACCCGCGCTCGCCGTCCACTCCCAAAAAGTTCCTCTATGTGCGGCCCATGTCCCCCGAGACTGGCGAAATCACCTCCACCATGAAGCTGCGCGTCAAGAATGTGCTCGGCATGTACAAGGAAAAACTCAATGAACTGCGCAAGTCCGATCAGGAGTTCATGGTTTATGTGAAGTAACCTTCCGCTGACGCGGAACGGACGATTTTACCGGGGGCCGCTCGCGGCCCCTTTTTCGTGCGCGCACGGCGCGCGGGTGCGCGGGTTCTCGTTGACACGGCCCGGTAATGAAAATATGATCAACTCATTGCGCGGCCGCGACAAGGCCGCGGTTTGAGTTCCGTTTCCGGAGGGTGTTTTTTGGGAACCGTCACCGGGTTGAAATGCAGGGAATGCGGCCGCGAGTACGATATCCGGCCCATCTATATGTGCGAGTATTGCTTCGGCCCTCTGGGCGTGGAGTACAACATGGAGCGCGCGGGCAAAATCATGACGCGCAAGCGCATCCGCAACGGCCCGCACAGCCTGTGGCGCTACCGCGATCTCCTGCCCCTGGAAAGTGAAACGCCCGTGGATCTGCACGCGGGCTTCACGCCCCTGGCGCGCGCGGACCGCCTGGCCAAGCGCATCGGCATCAAAAACCTTTACCTCAAAAACGAGTGCTTCAATCCCACGGACTCGGTCAAGGACCGCATGGTGTCCGTGGCGGTGAGCAAGGCGCTGGAGTTCAAGTACGACACCGTGGCGTGCGCGTCGGCGGGAAACATGTCCCTGTCCCTGGCCGCGCACGCGGCCGCGGCCGGGCTGCGCTGCGTGATCTTCCAATCCGCGCGGCAGGACGCTACGCGCATGACCGGCGGCGGGGTGTACGGCGCGGAAGTCGTGAATGTGGACGGCACGCCCGCGGAGGTGAACCAGCTCTGCGCCGACGCCGCGGCGCGCTCGCGCTGGGCGTTCATCAATGTGCACCTGCGGCCGTTCTACGCCGAGGGCGCCAAAACCATCGCCTTCGAGATCGCCGAGCAGATGGGCTATTACCTGCCCGGCCATGTGATCGCGCCCATGGCCAGCGGCGCCATGCTCGCGGGCATGGCGCGCGGGTTCCGCGAAATCCGCGCCCTGGGACTGGTGCGCGGACCGGAAACCAAAATTTCCGGCGCGCAGGCCCACGGCTGCTCGCCCATCGTCAAGGCGTTCGACGAAAAAACCACGGTCATCCGCTCGGTCACGCCCGACACCACAATCAAATCCCTGTCCGTGGGCAACCCCGCGGACGGCGCGTACGCGCTGCAGGCCATCCGCGACACCGGCGGATTCGCAACATGCTCCAACGACCGCGCCATCATGGAATGCGTGCGCATGCTGGCCGAAACCGAGGGCGTCTACGCGGACCCCGCGGGCGGCGCCGCCATCATGGCCCTGCGCACCCTGCTCGAACGCAAGCGCATCCGCGTGAACGAGCAGGTGGTCCTGATCATTCCCGCGCGCGGCGCCACCACGCCCGACCCGGCCGAAACCGCGGCGCGCAAACCCAGAACTATTCCGCCAAGCATGGCAGCGCTCAAGGAACTGCTCGAAGGCATGGGCGGCGCGTTCGGCGGCTGATCCGCCGCACGCCGCGCACGCATCCGCGGGAGGATTGCACTATGGCTAAAAAGCAACTCCAGATGGTGATCCCCGACGGGCTGGTCTCCGAACCGTTCCTGTACCACCTCGTCAAGCAGTTCGACATCGCGCCCAGCGTGCGCAGCGCGCGCGTGGAGCAGGGCCGCATCAGCATGGTCCTCGAACTGCGCTCGGACAACGAAAACACCATGCAGGAAGGCATCGCCTACCTCACCAAGCTCGGCATCATGGTCGCCCCGGTCATGGGCGACATCCTCGAAAGCTGACCCGTATTCCCCCGGCGCGCCGCGCCGGCATGCCGCAATACATTCTTCGATGAACAGGGAGAGACCCGCACATGGCGGACACAATGCTTGCCGCAGTGTTTGAAGGCCAGGGCGCGCTTGCGCTCAAGGAAGTTCCGGTTCCGAAAATCAGCGCCGCGGACCAGGTGCTGCTCGAGGTCGAGGCCGCCAGCATCTGCGGAACCGACTGCCAGATCCTGAAAGTGCCGGCCGGACACCCGGCCACGCCCGGCGCCATCCTCGGCCACGAATATGTCGCCCGCGTGCTCGAACCCGGCAGCGGGGTTTCGCACCTCAAACCCGGCGACCGCGTGGCCATTGACCCGAACCTCACCTGCGGCCTCTGCCGCTACTGCCGCATCGGTCTGCCCAACATGTGCGAGAACATGACCACCCTGGGCATCTTCATTGACGGCGGGTTCGCGAAATACAATGTGGCCCCGGCGCGCGCCCTGCACCCCATTTCACACTCCTTGCCCACGGACACCGCCATCTTCGCCGAACCCATGAGCTGCGTGGTCAACGGCAGCAACAAGCTGGCCCTGCGGCCCGGCGAGTCCGTGCTCATCCTCGGCGCCGGCCCCATCGGACTCTATTACACCGCGCTCATGAAAGCCGCGGGCGCGGGAAAAATCATCGTGGCCGAAGTCACGGACATGCGCGCGGCCAAGGCAAAAGAAATGGGCGCGGACATCGTCATCAATCCGCTCAAGGAATCCCTGCCCGACCTCGTCAAGCGCGAGACCGAAGTGGGCGTGGACGCGGCCATTGACGCCGTGGGCGCGCTCATCGCCGACGCCCTGCTCAACACACGCCGCGGCGGCCGCATCCTGCTCTTCGGCATGAACAGCAACGCGCGCTTCGATCTCCAGCAGTACGACATCACCCGCTACGAAAAAACCGTGATCGGCACCTTCATCGCCAACCACACTTTCCCGGCCACCATTCAGCTTCTCGAAAGCGGACAGCTCCCGCTCGAAAAGCTCATCACCCACCGCATCGCCCTGGACGCCATCGGCGACGGCCTGGACATCATGCGCAGCGGCGACGCCATCGAGATCATCGTCACTCCGTGACGCTTTAAAATATTCACATAAGCATTCCCGGCGCGGAATGACACGACGCAAACAGGAGGCTCCACACCATGGCCACGAAAAAGAAACCCGCCGCGGGCAAAGCGCCCGTCACGCGCAAGCTCACCATCAAGAAGCACAAATGGGAACTGCCCCCCAAGGGCGGCAAAATGGAAAGCCCGGACCCCATCTACTTCCAGAACATGCCCTACGCCCACATTGAGGAACGGCTCAAAAAGAACGACCTCATCATCCTGCCCATCGGCAGCACCGAGGCCCACGGCCCCAACGCCTGCCCCGGCGAAGACACCTTCCTGGTCACCCGCATGGCCGAGCAGGTCGCAAAAAAGGTCGGCTGCACCATCGCACAGCCCCTGTGGTACGGCTCCCACCCCTTCCACCACATGGGCATGCCCGGCACCATCCTCGTGCCCGAAGAAACCTTCATCGGCATGCTCAAGGCCATGATGGCCGGGTTCTGGAACACCGGCTTCCGTAAAATGATCCTGCTGAACGGACACGGGCAGGAATATGTCATCCCCACGGCCATCCACCAGTTCGCCAAGCACTTCCAGGTCCCCGGCGTGTTCATCAATTTGAACTGGTACCACGCCATCCCCGACGAATTCAACACCAAAGACAAGGGCGGCCCCTACGACACCCCGTTCATCCACGCGGACGAGGTCGAGACCTCCTGGTCCCTGGCCCTGTTCCCCGAGTTCATGGATCAGAGCGTGGCCGTGGACACCGTGCCGCGCGGCTGGATGCCCGACGGGCACATTGACAAGGCCGGCAACCTGCTGCGCCGCCCCATCGCCTGGTACGGGCAGGTGGGCTGCGGCCCCGTGGAAATCAGCGCATATCCTGAAGGCTGCGTGGGCAAAAGCACCAAGGCCGACCCCGAGAAAGCCTACAAGGGCATCAGCGCTTTCATGGATTACCTCACCGCCCTGTGCGAGGACATCATGGAAGCCTTCCCCGTGGGCAAGCTGCCCCCGGCCGACCAGCTCACCCAGCGCTCGCCCGAGGAAATCAAAGCCGTCACCAAAAAGCCCCTCACCAAAGGCTGGAAGAGCATCTACTCCCTGGGCTATCCCTTCTGAACCGCAAGCCCAGCCAACGCAAACACCAGGAGCCGCGCGCCCTTCGCGCGCGGCTCTTTTGTTTTGCGGCAATCATGTTTTGTTATGGAAATACCCATGCCGAATACCGGAATACCCACGCCGAATATTTGACAAACAGCGTTTTGGCATGATACACTTCTTTTGCCATGTCAGACACATCAAGAATCACAGTGACCCGCAAGCCCTGGTCCGATTGGGGACATGGACATGCATGGAGACATAATTTGGCAACCGTTTTGAATCATCGGAATTGTATCCCACGAGCGCTGTCTCAAACCAAGTAATTAGCCTGACAATAAGTGACATTATTGAGTATGGATGTCTCCGAAACTCACATTAGCAAGTTTTCTAAGATAGTATGGATGTTTATTTGTACTATTGCAGGCTGCGTTCTTCTCACAATTTCATGGAAAATCCTGAAAGGTGCTTATGATGAAACAAAGATGGGAAACAGCATTAGTATTTTACTTGGCTTTTTCGGTGTGAGTTATACGCTTCTGTTTTTTATCCCGATATACTTTCTTGTAAGTAATTTCATAACAAATGCCAAAGATACATTCAGAAAACCCGAACAGACATTGTTTTTCATTTTTGCCGGCATCGGTTCAGCGTCATTGCCGTTAATAGTAATATTTCTCTTCAAACCAATTTTTTTCTTTGTCTCTGTCATACTCTCTGGATATTTTTCATTAATCCTTGTTTTTTTTCCTCTTCTTGGTTTTGGTATTGTATGGTGGCTGATGCAGCATCATAACAATTCAAACAATAGCCATCCTACAGATGAGACAAGCTACTTTTTGATATTTACCTTGTTCATCATGTCTGGCATTGGCGTGGCAATTTGCTTATTGGCTGCATTACAATATCTTTCATCATTTCTTGCATTTGGTGTAATTTTCAATATGCGATCAGCGAATGATATCACCGTTGCCTTAATCACTATTGCTCTTGTCGTTTGGCGAATGGAAATACTTCATTCTGGAAAATAGGGGGAAATAGGTGGGATATTGGATACTCGCGATACTATAGACTTTGCCATAATGGTGCGTTTCAGTTATTTAGTTTACACGGTATAATGCATTCAAATACATTTAAAAACATAAAAGACATGTTGATGACAGGACAGCCAGCCAAGTCAGAGAGCAGATGTCCATATTGTTTATGCCTCCAAACCAATGCCCGCAGATCGCAAGCCCTGCTTGTTTGCGCGCCCTGCACGGGCGGCTCGCCTTGGGTCCCCCTTAGAAAAGGGGGATCAAGGGGGATGTAAAACCACCCTCGCCAGCCTATAATGACCGCATGAAGCTCTACTACAATCCCAATCTCAAAA
>JAGUYV010000088.1 GCA_020061125.1 bacterium
GGCGGGGCGCGGCGCGGGCGCCGGCCCAAGCTTCCATGGCCGCGAACCCGGACAGCGCAAGGGCGGGGCCGGTGTCCAGATGCACAACAACGAGCGCAATAGCATAATGAGCGCGGCACAGGGCCGCGCTCATGATTGTGCGCAAAGAGGGTCTGCGGCCCTTGGCCGGGCCGCGCGCTCCGCCGGTCATTTCACAGTGATGGTTCGCGGTTTCCACGTGACGCGGGTAAAATTGGCGATGTCCCCGAGGTTCAGGCCTTCCATGAATTTTTTGGGGTCCGTGGAGGTTGCCTGCATGATGATGCCCCCGAGAAGCTGCACTTCGTTATTCATGGACTTGTCCATGTCGCTTTTCTTGTAGCGGAAGAAAAGGTCCGGCCCTTTGTTCTTGCACGAGATCACATCGGTCTTCATCTTGGGCATCTGGTCCTTGCCCTCTTCCTTGCCGCCTCCGGCCTGCGGCGCGGCGGGCACGAAACAGTCCTGCTTGACATTGAAGAAGGTTCTGCCCTGCGGCGACCACATCATGACCTTGACCATGTTCTCCTTGCCTTTGAATTTCTTCTTGGCGGTCTCGGGGTCCATGTTCATGAGAGTGGTGAGATCGTCAATCTCTTTGGTGAGGCTCGGAGCCAGGACCACGGACAGGTAGGTGTTGATTTTCGTGGGATTGACGGTTCCCTTGTTGATGCTGCCTTCCACTGTCTGTTGCACATACAGGTAGGTGTCGTCCATGCCAACAGAAATTGACCAGATATCGAGGTCGTTGCTGAAATCGCTGGTTTTGTCATCCGAGGGGTCGGGGTCCGCGGCGCCCTTGACCATGCAGCCGTCGCTGGCGGGCGGCCAGGTGGCGACTTTGCAGGGCAGTTCCACGGCCACATTGCCGCGCGAATCCTGCGCCCACGCATAGGCCAGGAGCTTGCCTTTTTTCTGCTTGGGGATCTGGCCTTTCCATGTGATCCCGGACTGTTTCAGTTTGACGGGCCGCGCCCATTTTTTGCCATTATCCGTGCTGTAATACACGCGCACATCCTTGACTTTGTCTTTGGCGCGCTTGTCGTCGTACGCCACGGTGACTGTAACGCTGATGGGTTTTCCGGCGACGGCGGCGCCGAATTTCACATCCTTGATGACCGGGGTGAAGCGGTGGTCGAACATATCCTGGGCGCGCGCCAGAAGATCCTTGCGTTCGCCCGAAGCCGCGGGTTTGCCTGCGGGCTTTTTCGGAGTCTTGCCCTGCGCGAATGCGGCCGTGTGCGCCAGCGCCGTGACCAGAACCAGCGCCATGACGAATGTTGTGCCTGTTCTTTTCATTCCTGTAAATCCTCCCCCGATGATGGCGCATCGCGGAGATGCGCTTCAAAATCGCTTCACATTGTATCCCATTTGCGGAGTGCGGGCAATCGCATGCGCGCAATGCGTCAGCAATACTTATTATGCCTTTTCAACAACCGCGTCTTACAGCGCGAGAATGCTTGCGGCGCGGGTTAGCACGGCTTCGGGCATTCCCGCGGCCAGCTTGACTTCAATCTCCACATCGAAATAGTTGCGGCTGGCCGTGAGCGCCAGGGCGCGCGGCGCGCCAAGAAATTCCCGGAAAAACAGCGGCCACACAGGCACCGGATAGTCGGTCCCGTGCACCATGCGGTCCATGGCCTGCGGCAGGTCCCGGGCCATGTCCACAAGGTATTTCTTGCGGTTGATCCAGGTGAGCGCGGCAAGGTCCCCGTACAGATTCGGGAATTCATCGAGCATTTCGATGAAGAACGGAAAATACTCGACGGGGTCGTGGACGCCCGACGCGCCCGCGTGCGCGGCGATGACTGTGACGCCGCATTCGAGAGCCAGGCGCAGGCGGCGCGGGTCGCCGAATTCCTGGCGCGGCGCTTTCATGGCGTGCTCGTAGCCGGTGTGCGTGAGCAGGGGCAGGCCCAGCGCCGCCATCTTTTCATAGAACGGCGCAATGCGCTCGTCCGCGGGGTCCATGAGTTGCGTATTAGGCACCCATTTGATCAGAACCGCGCCGCGCTCGCGGCAGCGTTCGAGTTCCTCGATCGCGTCGGGCCGGTACGGGTTCACGGATGGGCCGGGCAGCAGTTCTTCATATTTTTCTGCGGCTTCAAAAATCAAGTCGTTGGGCATGATGGCCAGGGTGGCGGCCTCGTCGCGCCGCCCGTCCGTCGCATACGCCGCATCGAATCCCAGGAGCACGGCTTTGTCCACGCGCCCGGACATGCGCAGTTTTCGGACCAGGCTTTCCAGGTACCAGGCGTCAAACCGTTTTTCGAGAAACGCGTTCCATCGGAGGGAGGAGTGGCGCAGGTCCGCGAGCAGGCGCATGCCCGGATCGCCGAGCGCGCCCTTTTTCAGCACCACGCCGCGGTCCTCGCGCGTGCTCACCATGTGCACATGAATGTCAATGCAGGGGGCGGGAGAGGCGGTGCGGTCAGGGGTATCGCTCATGGTTGCGAGTCCCATCGTCAGAGTCGCGCTGCCCGTGCGGCGCGCGAAATGTCAATCGTCTGTTTCATTCTGCGCGTCCGCGCCTTGTGCGGCGGGAGCGGTGAACGAAAATGTGCGTGTGAAGGACAGGGCGCTGTGCTCGGCGAACCCGTTGCGCGCCGAACCTTTGAACGCGCCGTGGGAGACTCGTAACCTGCCGCCGGGCATCTGCACCAGAACGAAACGCGCCTGCGCCCGGCCCTGATTTTTGAACCGGCGTTTCTTGACCAGCGCGCCGCCGGCGGTGTTGTCAGCGGAGGCGTCGCTCACAAAGGACATCAGCCCGGTCTCGGGGTCGTAATCAAACCCGCGGTTCATGAAGGTTAACGCGCGCAGTTTGAAGGGCCGTTTGCCCAGGTCCAGGGAAAAGGACTGCGTGGCCGCGAAGGCCGATGGGTAATCGCGTGCGCCCTGGATTTTCACAACGCGTTTGCTCTTTGGCGCCTGGTCCATCCCGTGGAGCGCATGAGCGTGATCCGCGAAAAACACGCGGCCCTCGGGCGCGGCCGCGACCGTGTACAGCACCTTGCCTGTAATCAGGTTGCTGGTTTTGCGGCGGTTGAGCAGGCCGGGTTTGTCCGTGCGCAGCTCCATGCGTGCTGTGAACGAAAGTTTCCCCTGCGCGTTCACGGCCGGGTTCAGAATTTCCACGGCTATGCGGCGCAGAGGATATCCGTTCGCGCGGCTCCTGCTTGTGTCAAAATAAAACCCGCGCACGAACACGGCCACGCGGTCCGGGGCGCACGGAGGCAGGCCCAGGGCGGGAAGGTCCAGGCGCAGGTTCGACTCGCCCTCGCCGTCCCGGATCTCGATGTCCGAGGTTTCGCCGTGAAAGAAATGCGCTCCGCCCGAGCGCACCATGGAATGGCCGATTTCGTACTCCACGGCGCCCGCGTTTTCGGTTTTGTCTCCGCGAAGCGCCAGGCGGCCCATGGCGGACACGCGCCCGGCGGCGGGTTCGTTGCTGACAAGCAGCATGCCCGCGGCCAGCTTGTTCACGAGGCCCGCTTCGCCGCTCCGCCGCGCCGAGAACCCGTTGAAAACATAGGTCGCGCCGCCGGTGCGGTTTCCGGCCAGCGCCACTTCGCCGAACTTGTCGTACAGGGGCTGAAACCGGTCCGTGCCTTTGTCCCGTGCGCAGCCTTGCGCGAGGATGGCGCAGGAGAGAAGAGCGAAAACCGCGGCCATGCGAAACGCTTGTTGTTTATTCAATTCAGCTTTTGTTCCAATCGGATAGTTTGAACGCCGCGGCGAAGTTGTCCGCCTCGATAAGTAATCCCTGATCCAGGGGCAGGGCGGCGCCGCGCAGGACCGCGTCCTTGATGAGCGCCATGGGCGCGGCGGGATTTTTGGCCAGTTTTTTCGCCAGGTCCAGTGCGGCGGCCAGGCCCTGTCCGCGCGGGACCACCTGGTTGACCAGGCCCATGGCGAGAGCCTGGGGCGCGCGGAATCTTGCGCCCAGAAGCATGATTTCCAGCGCGCGCTGTTTGCCAACAACACGAGGGATTTTCTGCGTGCCGCCCCAGCCGGGTATGAGGCCGCGGATCACCTCGGGCTGGCCCAGGCTCACATTTTCCTCCACTATGCTGATGTCGCAGGCGAGCATGAGTTCAAATCCGCCTCCGAACGCATAGCCTGTGACTGCGGCGATCACGGGCTTGGGAAAATGCTCGATGCGCTGGAACACGGCCTGTCCGCGCGTGACGATGGCGCGCACATTTTCCTCGGTGGCTTCGAACCCCTGTTCGAGGTCCGCGCCCGCGCAGAATGCGCTGCCGCCCGCGCCCGTGAGGACAACGGCGCGCACGCTCTCGTCGGTTTCCAGGCGCGCAAACGCCGCGTCCATCTGTTCGAGCGCGTCCGCGCTCAAAGCATTACGCCGCTCGTGGCGGTTGATGCTCACCACGGCGGCGCTGTCCTGGATTTCAATCAGAATATCCTGCTGCGGCATGGGGGGCCTCCGGAACGGCGCGGCATGCGCCGGATGAATTCCAATGTGCGTATTGTATGCGGGCGCGCCGGGGCTTCGCAACACCCGCCGCCGCCGAGCGGATTATTCCTTGAGGTGGGTCTTGAACCACTTGAGGGTCAGAATGATCACATGGTTGATGGGCAGAATGTGGCCGCTGTCGAACCAGCGCACGGCCTTGGGTTCGCTCACAGCCTTGTGAAAATTCTCCATGGCCTCGCGGGGAAAGAGTTCGTCGTAACGGCCGTTGATGAGCAGCGCGGGCTTTGGCGCGATGTGCGGCGCGTAGTACAGGGGATCAATGGCGCGAAGGATGTCGAAGGCCTGTTCCACGGTGTAGCCCAGGGCGTTGATTTTTTCAATGGCTTCCTTGACCTGCGGAATGTCGGATTTCTGATAGATGAGAGACAGATCCGCAGCGCCGTCAGCCAGGACCACGGCCTTGAACCGGTCATCCACGCTCACGGCCAGGGTGCCTGTGATGGCGCCCATACTCACGCCGAAGAAGGACAGGCGAGACATGTCAATGTCCTGCGGACGGGTGGCCATGTAATCCACGCCGCGGCGGATGTCAATGACCTGCTGGCGCACATTGGCCACCGAGGCCACGGGGTCGTACTCGAGGATCTCACGGCCCGGTTTCTCGCGCTCGCCCTTGAACACGCCGTCTATGGCCAGAAGGGCGTAGCCGTACATCACGAACTGGGGCGCGAACGCATCGGCCAGGCTTTTGTCGGATTGCAGAAAGTGCATGAAGAACATGCCGGGCCAGGGCGGCCCGTCGAGTTTCACGGTGCGGCTCAAGTGCCGCTCGCGCTCCTCGTCGCCGAGTCCGGCCACATAATCCTTGATGGCGGGCTTGGGAATGTACAGGAACGCGGGAACCCGCTCGCCGTTCACGCTGTCGAAATACACATGATATTTCGTGTAATACACATTGTCCTGCACGAGCGTGGCTTCGGCGTTCAGGGGCAGGGACCGGTCATAATCGAGCGCGGCCCTGTTGGCTTCAAAGACATCCTGCTGCGGAACGGGCGCGGGAAGAACATCCTGCTGCGCGAGCGCGGGCGCGCACAATAGTGCTGCGAACGCTGCGAAAACTGTTAAAAAAGCTGTGGCGATTCGGTGTTGCATGGAATCGAAACCTCCCGGTGCGGAGCGCGGGCCGTCGCGGTTTCGCGGGCCTCTGATTTATTATGTAAGATCACAACAGGAGATTACATTTAATCAATGCGGCCCGGAGCGCAAATCGGGCGGGTCCGGTTGACAAAGCCCGCCGTGCGGCTTATTAACAATACCATGCTTTGCCGGGCGATTCAACGGAAACCGTGCTCGCTGGGACCGTGCACCCATTTCAAAGGAGACAACACAATGATACGAATGACAGCATTCCGGGGATTGATCGCAGCGCTGATCGTGGTCTTCGCGGCGCTGGCAACGGCTGCGCCCGCGCGCGCCGCGGCCCCGAACATCGCCAAGGTCAACATCAGAAAAATTGCGGAAACACATCCGATTTTCGTTCAGTGGGTGCAGGACACCGATGTCATGCGCAAGGAGCGGCAGAGCAAAATTGACGAGAACATCAAAAAGGAATTCAACCTTGCCGATGATTTCAAAGTGGAAGATCTCACCCAGGAACAGCAGAACATGATTCAGCAATATCTTTATATGGAGAACCAGCGTTTCATAGAAGAAATGGAGCCGATTCGTGAGCAGAAGCTGGTCGAGGTGGAAAACGACATCATCGCCAAAGTGGAAACCGTGGCAAAAGCCAAAGGGTACGATCTGGTGCTGGACAGCAGCGTCGTGCTGCTTGGCGGCGCGGACATCACGGACGCCGTGATCGCCGCCATCAAGGGCCAGTAACCGCATCATCGGCGCACGCTGCAAACACTATAATTCTTTGGAATATTTATTTGTGTGCAACGAGCCGCGGTCCATGGGGATCGCGGCTGTTTCATTGTTGTCCAGGCGCAGCACGAGCGCGCCTTCTGTGGCGACATCAAGCACAACGCCCTCATGAACCACATCGCCGTTTCGCACCGAAACGCGCTCGCCGATAAGTTCGAGCGCGGTTTTCCATTCCTCGAAAATCCGCCCGCCTCGTCCTCGCGCGATCTCATCGCACAAAGGCTCGAATGCGTTCAGCAGGTCCGCGGCCAGGGTTTCAAGTCCGAGCGGCGCGCCCGCTATTTGCGCGCATGATATGGCCGCGCCGCGCAATTCCTCGGGCAGAGAATCCGGGTTGTTGTTCACATTGATTCCCATGCCGAGAATCACATATTCCAGTTCCGCGCCGCGGATGCCGGATTCCGCAAGCAGACCGGCAAGTTTCCTGCCCCGCGCCACGAGATCGTTGGGCCAGGCCAGGCGCGCGGGAACGCCGGACCCATGCAGACAAACGCGCAAAGACAGCGCCGCAGCCATGGGAATGAACTGCGCCAGGGCGGGATCCGGGCCGGGGCGCAGCAACACGGACATCCACAGCCCGCCC
>JAGUYV010000273.1 GCA_020061125.1 bacterium
CCGCACGATTGCATGGTCCCGCCCAGTTCTTTGTCAAAACGGCTCACCTCGGACCGGCGGCTGAAAAAACGCCAGAGCATATCCGGCCCCGGCGAGGAATGGCGCGCCATATCCAGAAGCCAGTCTGGCGCAAGGACCACGGTCACGGGTATTCCCGCCTTTTCCAGTGCGCTCGCTTCCTGGCACTGTTTGAAGATTACGGCCGAGGGGGCAAAGCGGTTGCCGTCCAGAGTCAGAGCCAGGTCCCGCACCAGGCGGCAAAGCTCCTGGCCCGTGTCTTCAAGGTCACAGACAAAAAGAATGGATGCCGCATTTGCCACTTGTGTGTCACGAGCGCGAAAAAGCGCGGTTTTCGTTCAGAAAACCCTTGGAATTTTTAATGAGTGTATTGTATAATGACCCAGTTTTGAATTCAAGAAGCCCGCCCGCGCGCGGATTCAAAACCCAATGGGGAAACAGGATAACGGACACGCAACGCGCAAGCGACGGGGGAGATGCACCGGCATGAAAGCAGTCGTATTCGGAGGCGCCGGAGACATGGGCAGTGAAGCGGCGAGGGATCTCGCCGCGCGGCGCGCCGTGGGCAAGGTGATCATAGCGGACGCAAGCCGCCGCCGCGCCGAACCCCTGTGCGAGGAAATCGGGTCCAAGGCCGAATTTGTGCGCATAGACGCGTTGAACCACGACCGTGTGGTCGAGACCATGAAGCGCGCGGATGTGGCCCTGGGGTGTCTTGGCCCCTTCTACCGGTTCGAGGAGAAATTGGTCCGAGCCGCCATGGAAGCGCGCGTGGGCTATGTGAGCATCTGCGACGACCACGATGCCGCAGAAACCGTGCTGGCCATGGACCGGGACATCAAGAAAGCCGGAATCGCGGTACTGTGCGGCATGGGCTGGACTCCGGGATTGAGCAATGTGCTCGCGCGCAAGGGCATGGACTCATTGGACGAAGCGCGGCGCATCCACATCTACTGGGCCGGGGGCGCGGACGATGCTCAAGGCCTGGCCGTAGTAGATCACCTGCTGCACATTTTCAACGGCAATGCTCCTACCTACAAAGACGGGCGGTGGAAACAGATTGAAGCCGGTTCGGGCGAGGAGCATATCGAATTCCCCGAGCCTGTGGGCAAATTGCCCGTGTGTCACCTGGGGCATCCCGAGCCGATCACCATTCCGCATTTTTACAAGAATATCGAGGAAGTCACGCTTAAGGGCGGCGTGGCGCCCGCGTGGCTCAACGCCGTGGCGCGGGGCATGTCACGATTCAAGCTCACAAACACCTCCGAGAGGCGCGGCCGGGCCGCGTCCACAATTCGCTGGCTAACGCCTGCGCTGGGGCGGGCAGGGGCGGGCATGTCCGCTCTGCGTGTGGATGTGCATGGCATTAAGAACGGCGCGCCCGCGCATCTTATATACACGGCCGTTGATCACATGCGCCGGCTCACCGGAATTCCAGCGGCCATCGGAACTGTGATGCTCGGCAGCGGCCGGATCGAGGCCAAAGGGTTTCTGGCCCCGGAAGTGGCCGTGGATCCCGACGCTTTTCTCGATGAGCTTTCCAAAAGAAAAGTGAAAGTAACGCTGCCGGATGGCGCATAATCAGTCAGACCGCCGCGCGCGCCATTGATTATTTCGGCGCATGTGGATAAAATCTCTTGAGTCTGGAGAGATTTCGGAAGATCAGAAACTGGACGATTCTTCCGAATTTACCATACAGAATCCGGGACAAAGACAAAAAGAGGAGGAAGCAAAGCATGAAAACCGGAAAAAGACTTTTGATTGCGGCCGCCATGGCGTTCGCCGTGCTCCTGGCCCGCCCCGCCGCCGCGCAGCTCGGCGGTTTCAACCTCACCGACCAGATTAAAGACATCCTGGCCGCGGCCATTCCCCCGTTCCTGGGTGTCGTATCCACCGATCCGGAAGAACCCGCAGCGGGCGAAGATGTCACGGTGTATGCGTCCGTGAACACCATGCCGCTCATTGACGACGAAACCATGTCTTCCGTGGACGAAGCCTATCTGTACTACAGCACAGACGAAGGCGAATCCTGGGAAGAAGTGGAAATGGAAGAAGAGGACGACGGCCTGTGGACCGGGGAAATCCCCGGCCAGGATTCGGGAACCAAAGTCCTTTATTATGTCAAGGCCATGAGCGAAGTGGGCGATTTCGATCTCGAAGCCATGGGCAAGGAAATCACCCTCGACATCGGAAAATCCCAGGCGTTTGAACTGCACGAGGCCGCCAACTTCGGGGACGATTTTGAAAAGCTCACCGTGGTTATCGAGGACGAAGACGACGCCGTGAAGCCCAAACCCTTCCAGAACTACGAATCCTTCGCCGCTGGCGCGGACGACGAAAATCTCTACCTGCGCATGAAACTCTCGGACAAAATGGATGGCGGGAAAATGAGCCCGCTCAACGGCAACGGCTATCTCATCGTTTTCCTGGATATGACCATGCCCTTCGAGGATTTCGACGCCAAGGAAACAAGCACTGAAGACTACGCCAAGAAAATTCAGTCCGCGTTTCCGTTCAACGATCTGGAAGCCCTGGCCGGCAAGCACGCGGATCGTCTGTCCGTGTGGCACTGGCTGCCCCTGGCCTCGTCCATCGGCGCCATGCTCGGCGGCATGCCCGTGGAATCCATCCTCAAGATAGACCCCTCGTCAAATGATCCCGTTTTCAAGAAGAATGCGGTCAGCAGCGAAATGGACGGCGGCACCGTGGATCTCACCATTGATCGCGCCACCCTGGGCGAGGATGTCAAGATGCTCTTCATGCTTCCCCTGAACCTCAACATCACCGGCCAGATTCCGGACAACATCAATGTGACCGTTCCGGACATCGCTTACCCCACATTCATCAAGTTTGTGGATCACTCTTACACGGTCGGCGACTGAACGCGCAATCCGCGCACACACGCAATTCCCGGGACCGGGAGCCGCATGCGGCTCCCGGTCCTTTGCGTAACTCTGAAGTGCGCGCCGCAAAATCATTGACGCTTTACAACCGCTTTTGTTAGAATCACGGAATCACCGAGGAATCGAGCGAGCGCTTCACTCATGAGCAAACCACAGAAAAACGAAAACAGGCAATTCATCGCCGTGCTGGATTTCGGCGCGCAGTACAATCAGTTGATCGCGCGCCGCGTGCGCGAGTGCAATGTGTACAGCGAAGTGTTCCCGCACACAATCACACACGAACAGCTCCGCGCCATGAACCCGGACGGGATCATCTTGAGCGGCGGCCCGGCCAGCGTGTACGCAAAAGGCGCGCCCGGCGTGGACCCCGGCGTGTTCGAACTGGGCATCCCCGTGCTCGGCATCTGCTACGGCATGCAGCTCATGGCCAGAACCCTGGGCGGCAAAGTCGAACCGTCGGAACACTCCGAATTCGGCCGCACGGAGATGCATGTGTTGCAGAAGGGCGATCTGTTCGCGGACCTGAACCCGCAGCTCATCTGCTGGATGAGCCACGGGGATCGCGTGCTGGAACCGCCCCCGGGCTTCGAGCTGATGGCGAAGACCCTCAATTCGCCCGTGGCGGCCATGAGCGATACCGCGCGCCGCCTGCACGCCGTGCAGTTCCATCCCGAGGTCACGCACACGCCCTGGGGCATCGAGCTGCTGCGCAATTTCGTGATGCGCGTGTGCAAGTGCAAACCCTCGTGGACCATGGGCAACTACGCGGACATCGCCGTGCAGGACATCCGCAGGCAGGTGGGCAAGGGCAGGGTGTTGTGCGCGTTGAGCGGGGGCGTGGATTCCGCGGCCGCAGCCGTGCTCGTGCACCGCGCGGTCAAGGACAACCTCACCTGCGTGTTCGTGGACCACGGCCTCATGCGCCACAACGAAGCCGAGCAGGTCATCCAGACCTTCCGCGACACTTTCAAGATCAATCTCGTCCATGTGGACGCCAGCGAGCGGTTTCTCAAGAAACTCGAGCGCGTGACCGCGCCCGAAAAGAAGCGCCACATCATTGGCCACGAGTTCATCCGCGTGTTCGAGGAACAGGCGCGAAAAGCCGGCCGCATTGATTTCCTGGCCCAGGGCACCCTGTACCCGGATGTGATTGAAAGCGTGTCCAGCGGCACCGGCAAGAGCGCCACCATCAAAAGCCACCACAATGTGGGCGGCCTGCCCAAGGACATGTCGTTCAAGCTCATCGAGCCTCTGCGCTTTCTGTTCAAGGACGAGGTGCGGGAACTGTGCGGCGCGCTGGGCATTCCCAGAGAGATCGCCTGGCGACAGCCGTTCCCCGGCCCGGGGCTTGCCATCCGCATCATCGGCGCCGTGACCCGAGAGCGCATCAAAATCCTGCAGCAGGCAGACGCCATCGTGCTCGATGAAATCCGCAACGCGGGCCTGTTCTACGACATCTGGCAGAGCTTTGCGGTTCTGCCCTGCATCCGCAGCGTGGGCGTGATGGGCGACGCGCGCACTTATGAATACCCGATCATTTTGCGCTCCGTGTCCAGCACCGACGGCATGACCGCGGACTGGACCCGCCTGGACTACGATTTGCTCGCGCGCATCTCAAACCGCATCGTCAACGAAGTCAAGGGCGTGAACCGCGTGGCCTACGACATCACATCCAAGCCCCCGGGCACTATCGAGTGGGAGTGAATTTTTCACATGAAGCTGATCATCACGGAAAGCCAGATTAAAGCCAAGGTCAAGAGCCTGGGCAAGCGCATTTCCAGGGATTATGAAGGCAGGGAACTGTTCATCGTAGGCGTGATGAAAGGGTCTCTGATGTTCCTCATGGATCTGGTGCGCCACATTGACATCCCCGTGAGCTACGATTTCATGGCCATCAGCAGCTACGGCGCGGCCACCAAGTCCTCGGGCGTGGTGCGCATTCTCAAGGACCTGGACATGCCCGTGGAAAGCCAGCATGTGCTCGTGGTCGAGGACATCATAGACTCCGGCCTCACCCTGCATTACCTTGTCAACAACCTGCGCACCCGCAACATCGCCACACTCAAGGTCTGCACCCTTCTGGACCGCCCTTACCGCCGCGAGGTGGATGTGAAGGTGGATTACAACGGGTTCGTGATCAACGACGATTTCGTGGTCGGTTACGGGCTTGATTTCAATCAGAAGTACCGCAATATGCGCGATATTTACGCATTGGAGTAGCCGCCGGTTTTTTTTAGAAACCGTTGACACCGTCCCGGTTTCATTTTATAGTGCTTACAATCAGGGATTTATCCGCGCTGCCGCGCATCCTGATTCTCCCGCCGCTTTCCCGATATACTGCCAGGGATGAAAGTCACATAACCTTCAATGTTTTTCAGATGATTAAAAGGACCGCCCGATAGACCCTTCACATGCTTTCACAGCATCGGACAGCCTAGCCTGACATTTGACACAATCACAACCCGCCAGGGCGCGGCCCCGTATGCCGGTCTCAAAAATACTGCTTGACAGCAGGCGCGCGAAAATTCTGGAGGATTCATGGAAGACAATCATCAAAACGGCTCCAACGGCTCGCTGGATCAGATTGACAACCTGGACAACAAGACGGTCGCCGAACTGTACCAGATCGCCGCGGAGGTGGGCATCAAGAGCGCCAACAAATACCGCAAACACGATCTGGTCAACAAAATCAAGGAAGCCCGCGCGGAACAGAGCGGCCTGCTCTATGGCGAGGGCGTGCTCGAGATCGTGTCCGAGGGATTCGGGTTCCTGCGGCGCAAGGGGTTCGTCACCAGCCCGGACGACATTTATGTGTCCGTGTCCCAGGCCAAGAAATTCGGCCTGCGCCCCGGCGACCATGTGGCCGGCCTGGTGCGCCCGCCCAAAGAGAACGAGCGCTACTTCAGCCTTCTGCGCGTGGAAGCCGTGAACGGCCTCGACCCTGTGCAGTCCAAAATGCGCAAACATTTTGACAATCTGATCCCGGTGTACCCGGACGACCGGCTCAATATGGAGTGCGATCCCAAGGACATCTCCACACGAATCATTGACATCATCGCACCCACGGGCCGCGGGCAGCGCGCGCTCATCGTATCGCCGCCCAAGGCGGGCAAAACCATCCTTCTCAAGAAGATCGCGAAGAGCATTACCACCAACCATCCGGACATTATTCTGCTCGCCCTGCTCATTGACGAGCGACCCGAGGAAGTCACGGACTTCCGCCGTTCGGTCAAGGGCGAGGTCATCAGTTCCACCTTCGACGAGCGCCCCGAGCATCACATCAGCGTGGCCGAGCTTGTACTCGAACGCTCCAAGCGCCTGGTGGAAATGGGCGAGGATGTGCTCATCCTTCTTGACAGCATCACCCGGCTGGCCCGCGCGTACAACCTTGTGGTGCCGCCCAGCGGCCGCACGCTCTCCGGCGGCCTGGACCCCAACGCCCTGCACAAGCCCAAGCGCTTCTTCGGCGCGGCCCGCAACATCGAGCACGGCGGAAGCCTCACGGTCATCGCCACCGCGCTCATCGAAACCGGCTCCCGCCTCGACGAAGTCATCTTCGAGGAATTCAAGGGCACCGGCAATATGGAGCTGCAGCTCTCCCGCAGCCTGGCCGACAAGCGCATCTTCCCGGCCATTGACATCGTCAAATCCGGCACGCGCCACGAGGAACTTCTCTACTCCGGGGAGGAAAAAGAGAAGATCTGGAAGCTGCGCCGCATCGTGAACGCACTGGACGAATCCCAGGCCACGGAACTGGTCATAGACCGCCTCACGCAGATGAAGACCAACGAGCAGTTCCTCAAATCCATCCAGTATGTGCAGGCCTGATCGCGCGCGCTTTTTGTGATTTGAGTTGATTTTTTCGTGAAAATTGCTATCTTAATCATCTGGAGACACAGTAATTTTAAGTAAAGAAGAGACGAGACCATTATGAAGACAGACATTCAACCCAACTACCACCTTGCCAAGGTCAAGTGCGCCTGCGGGCACGAGTTCGAAGTCGGCTCCACACAAAAGGAAATCCGGCTGGACATCTGCTCCGAATGCCACCCGTTTTTCACCGGCAAGCAGAAGTTCGTGGACACCGCCGGGCGCGTGGACAAGTTCTTCCGCAAGTACGGCGACGACGCCCAGAAGCAATTCACCAAGAAGAAAAAGAAACGCCGCGTGGTGCAGGACGAAGCCGCGCTCCAGGCGCTGCTCAACGACGAACCGAGCGTTCTCGACGAAGTGGCCGCCGAAGTGTCCGAAACAGACGCGCAGGAAAACTAGCGTCCGTCCGGCACAGAGCCGGAGGCGCATTGCAGGCCGGTTTCCGGCGCACGAACCAAACCATCCAGGCCCCGCGCCATCGCGCGGGGCCTTTCCCTTTAAGCGCCGCTTTTCGCCGCGCTCCAGACAAGAGGCCGCTTCATGGCATTGAACAAAGCCGCACAGCAGAAACTGGAAACCGTCCTGGCGCGCCACGCCGAAATTCAGGCCGCTTTGAGCCTTCCGGAAACGGCCGCCGATACCGAGCGCCTCGCGGCCCTGTCCCGCGAGTTCTCGGAACTTGATGCCGCGGCCGCCGCTCACAGGCTGGTTGCGCAAACTGCTGAAACCCTTAAAAAAACCGCGCGCGACATCCAAGACCAGGACGATCCCGAAATGAAGGAACTGTTCGAGGACGAAATTCAAACCCTGACGCAGGAACTCGAACAGCGCGAGGCCGAGCTTGCTGCCGTGCTGTTTCCCGAGGAAGATGTGCGCAACAAAAACATGATGCTGGAAATTCGCGCGGGCACCGGCGGGCTTGAGGCCGCGCTCTTCGCCGGAGACCTGCACCGCATGTACGCGCGCTACGCGGAAATCAAGGGCTGGAAAACCGAGTCCATAAGCTCGCACCCGTCGCCCATGGGCGGATTCAAGGAAATCGTATTCGCCGTGCGCGGGGAGCACGCCTTCAAGTACCTGCGCTACGAGAGCGGCGTGCACCGGGTTCAGCGCATTCCGGTGACCGAGTCCGGGGGCCGCATTCACACCAGCGCCGCTACTGTGGCCGTGCTTGTGGAGCCTGACGAAGTGGACATTGTAATCAACACCGCGGATTTGAAAATTGACACCTTCCGCGCGTCAAGCGCCGGGGGGCAGCATGTAAACAAAACCGATTCCGCGGTGCGCATCACGCATCTTCCCACAGGCGTGGTCGTGGAGTGCCAGGACGAGCGCTCGCAGCACCAGAACAAGGCCAAGGCCATGCGCTTGCTGCGCGCGAGACTGCTTCAGGCCGCCGAAGAGCAGCGCATCCGCGAAATCGCCCAGGACCGCAAAAGCCAGGTCGGCACCGGCGATCGCTCCGAGCGCATCCGCACCTACAATTTCCCGCAGGGCCGCGTGTCCGACCACCGCGCGGGCATCACTCTCTACAAACTGCCGCTCATCATGGAAGGATATCTTGACGATCTCCTCGTGCCCCTTGAGGAGTACTTCCGCCAGAGCGCGCAGGAGCAGCAGGCCAAAAACGGATAACATCGCAATCATGCCGTATTCATGAAGTTTTTTGGTATAAAGGGAATTATCACGCAACCTGATTTTTCACGGAACGGCGCACAATGATCTGGGATGTTTTGTCAGCGCATCGCCATCTGACCGGGCATCTTACAAAGTCCGGCGTGGAATCCCCACGCATCGCCGCGGAGATTCTGCTGTCCCATGTTATGGGCATGGACCGGATCGGCATTTACTCGCGCCATGACGAGCCGGTTTCGCGTGACAAACTTGACGAAGTCAACGCCTTGAGCCGCCGCCTGGTGGCAGGCGAACCCCTTCAGCTTGTAGTCGGGAACACGCAATTCATGTCCTATGTGTTCGAGGTGGAACGCGGGGCGCTGATCCCGCGGCCCGAGACCGAAGTTCTGGTGGAGAAAACCGTGGCGCATCTCGAAGCCGCGGGCATGAACCGCGCGCCGTTGCTGTGTGATGTGGGCGCGGGCGCGGGAGTGATCGCCATTTCCCTGCTCAAGCTCCTTCCCGGCGCGCGCGCCGTGGTCACGGACTCCAGCTCACTCGCCGCAGCCCTCACGCAACGGAACGCGGAACGCCTGGGGGTTGCGGATCGTATACAGATTGTTCAAGCGCCGTATTTCGGAGCGGCCGATTCTCCGGCGCAGGGGCCGTTCGACGCCGTGATTTCCAATCCCCCGTACATCCGCACCGGAGACATTGCGGGCCTGGATCCCGTGGTGCGCGATTATGATCCGCACACGGCCCTGGATGGCGGCCCGGACGGCTTTACCGTTATTCGCGAGATCATCCGGCTCGCCCCGGAGCGTCTTGCGCCCGGCGGCATCCTGGGCCTGGAAGTGGGCATGGGGCAGGCCGGGGAGACAGCGGTAATCATGCGCGCCGCGGGTTTTTCTGACATCACCGTGCACAAAGATCTGGCGGACATCGAGCGTTGTGTCTTCGGTCGTCTGCCGGCCCGATGAAGTCCATGAGCAGGTTTCTCCGGCGTCGCCGCAAAAGCCGCATTCACCGCACATAATTTCCTGTTCATTTCCGGAATCGTTATAATTTTTAAGATGCAATCGCGCGGCTATTGCACCGCGCCGAAAGGGACGCAAAATCGTGCTTCGGGAACGGCCACTGTACAACCGGGACATCCCCACCCGTATCGTGAAACCAGAGTGGTGGATACAGGAGTCGCACGGCGTGGCGCAGACCGTGCAATGGGGCGGCCTGGTTGTGTTTCCCACGGAAACCGTTTACGGCATCGGCGCGCATCCGCGCAAGCCGTATGCGGTCAAAAGAGTATACGACATCAAGAAGCGGACTCTGGACAAGCCCCTGCAAATGCTGATCAGCAACATAGATATGGTGGGGCGTTTCGTGGAGGATGTTCCTATCACCGCGGCGCGGCTCATGCAGGCGTGCTGGCCCGGGCCGCTCACCATGGTTTTTTACACAGGCGAAGAAGACCAGACCATGGGGCTGCGAGTGCCGGATCATCCCGTGGCCCTGCGGCTCATCGAGCTGTGTGGCGGCGCGTTGTACGGCACCAGCGCCAATCTGTCGGGAATGCCGGACACCACGGATTTTGCGTCCGCGCGCGCATTGTTCATGGGCAAAGTGGATGTGATCATTGACGGCGGCGAATGCGAGGAAGGAGTTCCGTCAACGGTGGTCATCGCCGAGGGCGAAAGAGTGCGCGTGCTGCGCGAGGGCGCATACCCAGCATCGGAAATCTATCGCGTGGCTTACGGCGGCGCGCCGCCGGAACAGTAGTTTTTCACCAAAACATTTGAATGGAAAACAGGCGTGTGCGCGCGGGGCGTCAGTAGCCGCTGATGAGCACGGTGTCGCCGATGGCGACCCCATTGGCTGCACACCAGCCGCCGTTGACTTCGAGCACATATTTGGCCGGAGCGCGGGATGCGTATGAAGTGGTGGACAGGGGCTGTGCGCGCTCGTTGATGTCCACCACGGTTCCCGCGCCGCTGATGAACAGCATGTCGAGTTGGATGTATGTGTTCTGCATCCAGAAAGAGCGCGTTTGCTCGTCGTCGAACACGAACAGCATGCCCTTGTCCTGTGGCATGTGGTATACATACATGAGGCCGATGCGCTGGGTTTCCTGCGTGGCCGCCACATCTACATTCAAATCCAGAGTTTGCGAATCCGTCACCACGCGCACAGTGGCTGTGGGCAGTCCGGTCTGCGGGCCTGGGTTTTCCTGCGCCATCTGTTCGGACGCGCCGGTGCCGGTTGCGCCGGACCCGCCGCCGCTTCCGCATCCCGCGCACCCGGCCAGAAAGAGCAGATACACGAGGAGCAGGGTGATTGTGGCGCGCTGTTTCATGAGTCAATTATAGCAATGCTTGAAATAATCAGGGAAGCTGGCGCGTGTGTTGAGGAATTGATGCATTGGAGGCTCATGCGGCGAACGGGATTGAGGCAGGATGGGCAGGATCCGGTTTTGTGTCAAACGAACATCGAGATGTTATGGCAGGATGGGCAGGATAAAAACGGCAAGATAAAGACGGGCATATCGGAAATGACGAACGAAATGAAATTTCACACAACAATCAGTGTTGCTAATAAGTATCGCAAAATGTAGGGCGGGGTCGCCGAACCCCGCCGCTCCAAGGTGACACACAGCAATCTGCCTCTGCCCGGCCTCGGAGCCTTGTCCGATGAGGCCATAAGCCTTGCAAAAATTTTGAGATGTTATGGCAGGATGGCCAGGATAGGCAAAAAAACTATTTCCCTTGACTCACTTTGACTTCTATGGTTTCGGAAATTTGACGGAACAACTTTGCAGCGCCTTGAGCGCAAATCCGTCCCAGGGCTGGATGGTGAATCCGCCGGTGATGGAAACGGGCGCGGCCCAGTCGCCGGCCGTGGCGTCCCATGAATAGAGGGTTGGTTCCAGGTATGCGTTGGCCTGTGCTGACCCGAGGGCATACGAGCCGCCGGGCGTTACGATCTGCACGGTCTCGTCCCAGGGCGCGGCGCTGTTGAAAGGCAGGCTGACCATGTTCCAGCCTGCGGCCAGGGCAACGGTGTCCGTGGAGGATTCATAGCCCTGCACGGACACGGTGTTCGTAACATTCTCGAAATAGAGCCAGAAAGCCTGTCCCGCAGCTGTGGGGTCGTGTTCGCCGTTGGTGAGGTAGCGCCCGAGCTTGAACCGTGCGAGGATGCGAAGGTCATCCACATCCAGGGACTGCACAGGATCGCTGATTTCGGGCTGGATGGGCGTGCCCACCATGCGCCAGCCCGGGCCGAAGTCGTGCGTGAAAATCTCACCTGGCGGATTCTGAACGCTTACAGTAATGGAGAATGTGCGGTTGTCCGCGCTCGTGCTGATGTTGCTGACCAGCGCAGTCACCGGAGAAAACTCGCTGCAGTATCCGGAAACTGCGGCGGTTCCTGCGCCGTCCGTGAGCGCGACCGTTTCCGTTGCGAATCCGCCACCGGACAGCGCCTGCTTGAAAAGGGTGAGTTTCCACACATCGCCGCCCGTGCCGTTCAGGGATACATTCAATATTTTGGGGTCTTGACCGGAACACAGGTCCATGCGGTAAAAAAGCGACGACAGGTGATCCAGCTCGCCCGATGCCGAGGTCCCGAGCATGCGCACGCCCACGGCCGGATAGTATGACAGACCTCCGTCCTCGAAATCCTTGAGAAACATGGCGCTCACGCAGTCCGCGTATACCGCGGACAGGGTTGTGCCGAGATTGCCGAGCAGGGTTTCGAGCAGGGGCAGCTCGTTGACCGACGACGAACAGTAGCCGGGCGGGTTTTGCGCGGTGCACACGGTCCGCAGGTTGTCCCAGATAGTGTAAATGAACGAATCATCGGCTACATGCTGGGTGATGTATTGGAATAGAATCGCGTCGCCGTATCCGATGGTGTCCTCGTTGGACCAGTAATCCATTGGCTCGTGCACATTGGTGAACCGGTCAATGAGGTACTCGGTAACATAGCCGTTGATGTCCGGAAGCGCGCGGGCCTCCATCCACACGGCCGTGGATTCCATAATCCAGAAGCTGGACGCGCTGTAAATCATAGTGAACTGCGTTGCGTGGAAAAACTCGTGGGCGATGGTGGCCTGAAGCAGCTTGAGGGAATCCATGCCGTATTCGTGGACCACGCCCTCGTAATCATTGTCCAGTTCGATGTGTGTGCGCGCGGTGTCGGACTCGGAAAAAATTTCCTCGGGCCAAGTGAGGCCGTAGTAGCCGAAAGTTCCGTACACATCGCATAGATAAATGCGCAGCAGGCCGTCCGGTGGCGTGAGCGGCGCGGGAAACCCGAGGCCGGTAATCACGCTGTAAGCGTTTTCCGCGGCCGCAAGCGCCTGGTCCACAAAGTCCGATGTGGCGGCGGCCTGGCCCTCTGTTGTGTACACCACACGGAAGTGTGCGGAATCGCGGGTCAGATCCGCGCCTTCGCTCAAGGTTTCCGTGCAGACCCCGTTTTCGTAAGCCAGCACCTGGCGCACGCCGTCGCCGTCGGGGTCCGAGAGCTGAATGTGCGGGGACAGTTTCTTGCGCGTATCGTCCGACAGCTTGTCCCAGTTCCGCGTCACATCGTTCACGGCCATGGTGGGGTGCGGCCGGGGCGGGGGCACGCGCACCGACGCTGCGGTTCTGGGCGCGGTGGAAGAGGCATCGGAGGCGGACGGTGTTGCGAAATAGGAAAGGAATGCGCTGGATATGGCCTGGTCGTCCACGGCGCGTGCCGCGGGCGCGGCAGACGCCAGAATAAGCAAGAGGAACGCCGCGCACAGCATTATGCTGCGGGCGCGGTGGGGGTTTGTGTTGAAGACCGTTCTCCGCCGCGAATTCATGATTCGCCCGTTGGCAGAAATTGTCCGCAAGTGAAAGAAATCAAATTGGACGGCAATTGCGGACTACTAATAATTGTAAAACAGAATGGAAAATCTGGTAAGCGCGCGTGAAAAACGCAAAAACTATTCCGTCCAGTCAAGAACCCTGTCAATGGCGTAGAAAGTGCCTGTGAACACAATCACGCCGTTTGCGGGCGTGGATTTGAAGGCCATTTCCAGGGCGCTGACCACATCCGGGGCCGTGTGTACGGTGGGACAATGAGCGCCCGCGAATGTCGCGAGTTGTTCCGCTGGCCATGCGCGTGCGGCGTCCAGGCGCGCGCAGATCACGGCGCGGCAGGCTGGCGCCAGGGTTTTGAGAAACGAGGGTGCATCCTTGTCGCGCATCATGCCCACGACAGCGGTTACGGGCGCGCCCTGCGCCTGGCGCACAAGCTCACGCTTCATGGCGCGCGCCGCCGGAGGATTGTGCCCGGCGTCAATGAGCACGCGCACGGTTTTGCGCCCGCGCGTGACAGTGCGCCATTGCATACGGGCAGGGAATTCCGCGGTGTTCAGAGCTTTGACCAGATGCTCTTCGGTGGTGGGAAACCCGAGGTCGCACAGAACTTCAAGAACCGTTCGGGACAGGGACAGGTTTTCCATGTAAAACCTGTTGGTGGAAAAATTCTCTGGAATCCGGTCCGCGATGCGCCCCGGCGGCGAGTTGTGTATGGCCCAGGAAGCGGACGCATTGGTTTTCACGCAGGCGTCGTGGAGTGTCTGATTGACAACCGCGTTCTGGATCAGGGTCACCAGGTGGGCGCCGGGCTTGATGATGCCCGCCTTTTCCGTGGCGATGGCGCGCAGGGTGCCGCCCAGAACCGCCTTGTGGTCGTGCCCGATGCGCGTGATCACGGAAACGAATCCGGGGATGACATTGGTGCTGTCCAGGCGGCCGCCAAGACCTGTTTCAATGACCGCGATCTGGATTTTCTGTTCCGCGAAATATTCAAAGGCCATGGCCGTGAGCGCCTCGAAATAGGTATGCTCGTCGGGCCGCGCCAGGCCGCGCGACATGATCGCGTCGTACATGCGCGCGAAATCCTTCTGGGAAATCATCCTGCCGTTCACGCGGATGCGTTCGCGGATGTCGCGGATGTGCGGGGACATGTATAGCCCTGTTCTGTAGCCGGCCGCGCGGAGCGCCGCCTCGGTGATGAAGCACACCGAGCCTTTTCCCACGGTGCCGGCCACATGCACGCACGGGAAGGCCGTGTGCGGATCTCCAAGGCGGGAAAGGATATCCGAAATGCCTTGCAGGCTGAACACAGGTTTGAGCAAGTGCGCCTTTTTTTCAAAGTTAGAAAAATCATCGAGACGCACGAGAGCCTTTGCGTAAGAGGTCATGATATCGTGAGGTCGCGCCGCATGGCGGCGGTTTGCATCCTTTCCGGAGAGTGCGGCTGCCGGAGCCGCGCGTGATTATATCAGTTCCATTTTATCCGACATCTCATTGCGCGCCACCTGCATAAGTTCCTCGAACTTGCAGTCCAGACGCAGCACGCCCGCCACATTGTCGCCCTGCTTGATGGGCGCGGAGATGGTGATTCCGAGCATGTCCGTAATTTTGGATTTGAACATGCCGGTCACATGAATGTGCTCGTTTTCCATGGGCACCAGGAACCATGCGCGTTTAATGTAATCCTTGTCGAGCTTGGCCTCGTCCATGTCCGTGATGCGGCCCTGGCGGGTGAATATGGCGGTGTTTTTCTGTCCGTCCTTGTCCGCGATGAGCGCGAGCTGCACGAAAGGGTGCTGCTCGAACACTTTTTCGAGGATGGGTTCCTGCCGCTCCGGGTTCATTGAAATGATCTCGGGCAAGCTGGTGAGTTTGTTGATGGAGTCGGCCATGAGGTTCCGCGCGGCTTCCTTGACATAGTAAATGTCCGTGTCGAAATATTCGGGCAGATATCGGATGGACTGTTCGAGGATTTCCTCGTTGGAGATGGCAGTGACGCGGCCGTCCAGATACTGATCGTTGACCCATGTGAGGATCTCGATGATACCTGGATGCCTTTTGTCAACTCGCGAGCGGGGTTCGAGTTTCAGGTATGTGTTCACCCAGTGCGCGATGCCCGCAGCGCCGGACTTGTCCGTGATGGTGATGGCCAGCGGGCGGTTCAGGAGCGCGCCGGTGTCGAAGATGTTGTAGATTTCCTCGTTCTTCTGCAGGCCGTCCACATGGATGCCCGCGCGCGTGGTGTTGAATTCCGCGCCCACAAACGGCTGGTCCTGCGGGATTTCGTGTTTGATTTCATTGCGGAAATAGTCCGCGATTTCGGTGATGACCGCAGGATCGATTTCGTCGCGCTGCCCCTTGAGGCCCATGTAGTCAATGATGGCGGCTTCCAGAGGCGGGTTGCCCGTGCGCTCGCCGATGCCGAGCAGAGATGCATTCAGCGCGCTGCACCCGTAGAGCCAGGCGGTGACGCCGTTGGTGTGCACGCGGTAGAAATCATTGTGCCCGTGCCATTCGAGGAGACGCGAGTACACGCCCGCGTCCGCGTTCAGGGCGCGCACGATCTTGGGGATGCTGCGCGGAAGCACCGCGTTGGGATGCTCGATGCCGAAGCCCATGGTGTCGCACATGCGGATGCGCACGGGCACGCCGTACTTGCGGTACAGTTTCATCAGCTCGATGGCGAAGGGCACGCAGAAGCCGTAGATGTCTGCGCGGGTGATGTCTTCAAGGTGAATGCGCGCGCGGATGCCGTTGAACAGGGCCTCCTCCACTATGGACAGATACCCCTCCATGGCCTGGCGGCGCGTTTTCTTGAGCTTGAGGAAGATATGGTAGTCTGATGCGGAACAGAGAATACCGGTTTCGCGAAGCCCGATTTCCTTGACGAGCTGCAGGTCTTCTTTTTTGGCGCGGATCCAGGCCGTGATTTCAGGATAGTCGTATCCGAGTTCCAGGCACTTTTCCACGGCTTCGCGGTCGCGCTTGCTGTACAGGAAAAACTCGCTCTGGCGGACTACTCCGTTGGGGCCGCCCAGGCGGTGCATGAAGGTGTACAGATCAACGATCTGCTTAACCGTGAACGGCGCGCGCGCCTGTTGCCCGTCGCGGAATGTGGTGTCCGTGATCCATATCTCCTCCGCGGGATTCAACTCCACGGCGTCTTCCTCGAAAAGGATCCGGGGCACTTCGGAATATGGAAACTGTTCACGGAACAGTTCCGGCTCGTCCACATCCTGGAGCGGAAAATTTTTCTTTTTCTTGAAAAGCAGTTCTGCCATAATGGGATTCTCCTTCACAATACAGTTTCGGTTTTGGTCAGAAAACGTAACGAGCGCTGAATGGCTGTAAGGGTAACGACCAGTTGTAATTATATCATTTATAAGAAAAAATGCGCTTTAATTCAAATCCATGGCTGTGAGGAGAAACCGGATTCAGAAAAACTTTCTGATGATGCCCAGAGTCTTGTCCGGTTTTTCCATGGGAATGAGGTGCCCCGCGCCTTTGACCTCGAGTGACGCGCACCCGCGGCACAGGCGGCGGAACCGGTCGAAACAATCGGGTGTGAGCGTGTCGGAATGCTCGCCTCGGAGAATCATGGTGAATGAAGTAACGCGCGCGGGCCAGGCCCACACATCCGGGGAATAATTCTCGAACCCGCGCGCCTCGGCTTCGGGCGGGCACAGCAGCACAACGCCGCCGCCGTGCGGCGCGGGCACCAGGCAGTGCTCCACATACGAGCGCAGAAAATCCTCGCGCCAGGTTTTGAACAGAGAACGCGTTTTGAAGAACTCGAAGGCTTCCTGCTTATCGGCCCAGGCGTTGCGGCGGTTGCGCGCGCGTTTGGCCAGGGGATGGTAGCCCTTGAGTCCGAGCAGGCGCGCCACGCGGATCTGCGCGCAGATTTTTGACGACAGCAACACGGGATCGATCATGAGCAGGCGCGAGAACAGGTCCGGCCTGCGCGCGGCTGCGAACATGCCCGTGACCGCGCCGATGCTGTGTCCTATATGGTAAGCTTTGCCTGCGTCCAGCCATTCGAGGAATGCAATGATGTCCCGCGCGAGCTGATGCCAGTCCTTGATTTCGGATGCGCCTCCGAGCTGCCCTCGGTGTCCGAGGGCCACCACGCGGAAATCCCGCGCCAGATCCTCGATGAGCGGCTCGTATGCGAAAGCGGGCAGACCGTTGGCGTGCGACAGGTGCAGCAGCGGCCCGTTCCCGCCCGTGTCTATGTACGGCAACTCCGCGTCTTTTCTGTGGAATCGTTCAATTTTCACGAACATATCATAGCGCGGATTCCGCGTGATTCGAAAGCATCCGAAAATGAAACAGGGCGGCCGGTGAGATTGTCCCGGCGCGCCCAGTGTGCTGCTTGATCGGTATGCTTAAGGTCAAAACTCCTGAAAATCGTCATCGTTCATGGGAATCAAAGCCTCGGGGTTTCTGGCGCTTCGTGCGGGCGCGGC
>JAGUYV010000124.1 GCA_020061125.1 bacterium
GGCCGCCGCCCTCCAGAGCCGCCCGGATCTGAACCAGGCGCGGCTCAACATCCAGCGCGGCGAGATCGATCTCATAAAAACAAAAAACGGACTGCTCCCGTACCTCGACGCTTTCGTGTCCCTGGGCCGGACGGGGTATTCCTCCACCCTCGGAAGTGCGTCCTCGGATGTGTTCAGCGACGCTTCGGACATGTCCGCGGGACTGACCTTCAAGTACACCCTCGGCAACCGGTCGAGCAAAGCCGTGCACAGACAGACTGAAATCAAGCAGGAACAGCTCGAACTGGCCATGGCCAATCTCGAAGCTCTGGCTCAGGAGGATGTGCGCGCAGCCTGGGTTGAACTGGATCGCGCCACCAGCCAGGTGCGCGCCACAGCCGCATCCATGGATCTGCAGAAGGAAAAACTGCGCGCGGAATCCGAGAAGTACCGCGTGGGCCGCAGCACGATTCTCCAGGTGAACCAGGCGCAGCGCGACGCGCTTCAGGCCGAAGTGGACTACGCCCAGGCCCTTGCCGACACGGTCAAGGCGCAAGCCGCGCTTCTGGCCCAGACCGGCATGCTTTTGCGGCACATGGGCGTCACCCTGTAATCTTCCCGCTCTTTTTCCCGCTTCCGGCCGGGAATATAATGGATCAACCGCGCGGCTCCGGAGGTGGAATACATGAAAGCGCTCGTAACCGGTGCGACCGGATTCATCGGCTCGCACCTTGTGGATGTTTTGCTCGAACGCAACTGGGAGGTGCGCGCCATGGCGCGGCGCTCCAGCGCGTTCGACAACCTGGAAAACGCGGGCGGCGCGGAAACCGTGCTCGGCGATGTGCGCGACCCGGACTCGCTGCGCTCCGCCGCCAAAGGCGCGGACGCGGTTTTTCATTGCGCTGCGCTCGTGGGCGAATGGGGCGCGCCGCGCGATTACCACGAAATCAATGTCACCGGGATCAGGAACATGATTGACGCGGCCCGGGCCGCGGGCGTGGCGCGGTTCATCCATGTAAGCTCCGTGGCCGTGCACGGCAACGAGGGCCACCGGGACACCACCGAAGACGCGCCCATCCGCAAATCCGGCGTGCTGTACAACGACTCCAAGGCAGAGGCCGAAACCCTGCTCTGGGCCGCGCACGAGCAGGGCCGCATCCGCGCCACAGCCATCCGCCCGGTCATGGTATGGGGACCGCGCGACCGCGTGTATTTTCCAAAAATGATCAACGCCCTGCGCCACCGCATGTTCGTGTACATCGGCAGCCCCGGAAACATAGTGGGCCTGGCGCACGCGCGCAATGTGGCGGACATCATTGCGCGCGCTGCGGAATCCGACGCCGCCATCGGACAGGCCTTCACAGCCGCGGACGGGTGCCGCACCACGGTACGCGACATCGTGGAAGCGCTCTGCGCGGAGCTGAACCTGCCCCGCCCGTTCCTCACCCTGCCCTACCGCCTGGCGCGCGCCATTGGCGCCGCATCGGAAGCCGTGGGTCACGCCATGAACCGCAAAACCGCGCCGCTCATGACCAAAATGGGTATGGAACTGATGGGCAACAACCTGTGGTTCAGCATCGAGAAAGCGCGCCGCGTGCTCGGCTTCGAGCCGCAGCGGCGGTTCCCCGATCATCTGCCGGAATTTCTGGAGTGGTACAGCAGGAACTCCTAGCCGCTTCGGGAGCACCCGTGCGCGGTCATTGGGGGGCGGCCCCTGCCGCTGCCGCTTCGAGATCCGCCATATAGGGATTCACTACATAGGTTTGTGAAAAATTATCGAGCGGCCCGGCGTGCACGGCAATGGCGCGGGCCGGATCGAAAAACCAGTCTCCGCTCACAAGTCCGCCCTCAAGCGCCTGGCCGTAGCCCCAGGGCGTGTTCGCGCTGTCGGTTCCGAAATCGTCGCCGTCGAACGACGACGGCAGAACCGCGCCCCGGTAAGTGAAAGCACCGTCGAAACAGCGGCCGTCGCCCATGCACCCCCGCTGCCGCCAGAGCGTGTCGTACAGCGGAACCAGCGCATAGCTCGTTTTCGCGCTGGGGATGCCGGCGGGTTCCTCGGAGCGGCCCAGGGGCAAATAGCGAACCACGCGGCACGCCGCCGGGTTCGCCATGACATTCTCGCGCGCCGTGCCGTATATGCCGTGTCCGTACTGCTCCACGAACACCGTGGGCCGGCCGTTCGTGAGCGTGACCGGGCCGGTCACCTTGAGCGTGCCGCCGCGCACGGCCGGGTTGTTCGCGTACAGCATGATGCTCGAATGCGCCAGGGTTTCCATGAGTTCGAGCGCGCCGCGCCCGGACCCGTCCTTTCGCACCACCAGTTGGAGGCTCTCTGCGTCGTTCTCGTGACAGGAGACCGGGCACTCGGGATCCGGCGTGTAGTCGCGGGGATGGAACAGGGTGTAAAAGAGGAACCAGTGCGTGTGCGTCTCCTTGACATCGTAATACACCACCGCGGGCAGGGGGAATTTGTCCATGTTCTCCCAATTGTTGCCGCCGATCCAGTCTCCGTCGAAATCCGCGGCTGTGATGAAATCCGCACGAGACGCCGCGCACTGCTGAATCACTGGCGCCCAGGCCTGGTGCGGCGCCTCGGGCTGCGCATACGCTCCCCGGCAGCAAAACGCCAGAACTGCGGCCGCGATGATTATCCGGATTTTCGCCATGTCGCATTCTCCATTGCTGAAACATTAAACATACCATCAGTGTAGCAATCCGGATGCGCGCAATGCAAACCGTACCGCTGGCGAAGAGCCGTCTTGCCAACACTCACCGGGCACCCTATATTTTGCATTATGCGCTTGCGGACACAAGAAGATATCCCGGCGGACACCCGTCCCCGCCCGATCCTGATCGGGATTCTGGTCCTGTTTTTCATAGCCGCATCCGGGTCTTGCTTCACGCTCCCGGACTGGCAGAGTTCGGACGAGCCGTTTCACTATTACTATGTAAAAATCCTTCTGCATGAACATCGGCTGCCGTCTCACCAGGAAACCTATCAGGCCGCGCACCCTCCGGTGTATTACGGTCTGGCCGCGCTCTGGGCCTGGCCTTTCAAATCAGCGGACGCGGGTTTTCTGAACAACTGGATCCGCCTGCTGTCCGTGTTTCTGGGCCTTGGCACGCTGGGTTTCGTGTACCTGATCGGCCGGGACGGGGCCGGAAGCGCATGGGCCGGGGCGTGCATGGCCGCGCTGGTTGCGGGCAATCCCTCGTTCCTGGCGCTCTCGTCCGTTGTGAGCAATGACCCGTGCGTGTTTTTCGCGTGCACGGGCGCTATCTGGCTTATGATTAAGACCGCGCACAGCGGAGGCGGCTTCAAAACCGCGGCCCTGTGCGGACTCGCCGCGGGCTTGTGCTGCCTGACCAAAATTTCCGCAAGCATCCTGATCCCATTCTTCTTTGTATACTTCTGCTTCCACCCGGATGTCAGAGCGCGCGGCGCAACGCGCGCCTTAGCGGATTTCGCAGTGTTCTGCGGCGCGGCCCTGGTCGTGTGCTCGTGGTGGTTCATCCTCGGCTATTTGCGCATTGGGGACAAAGTCCTGTTCAATCCCGTGTCCGCGCTCAACCCCAACCCTCTCTACATTCCCGAAAATTTTCTTTGGTTCATGAAGATAAACATGCTTAACTTCTGGCTTCCCATGGACTATCTGCGGGGCGGCCCCGCGGGCGCGCCCATGGCGATCAAGGCCGGATACTTCGGCGCATCCTTGCTCGGCCTGCTTCTCGTGCTCCGTTCCGTAATTCTTGTTTTCAAGCAGGAAAATCCGCGCGCCAGGCATATCATGGCGGCCAGCGCCGCGGCTTGCCTCGTGTTCCTGGTTCAGATGTACATGTACAACATGAAAGTCCCGGTCGCCCAGGCGCGCTATGCGTTCACCATTCTCGGGCCGGTGACTCTGCTCGCCGCCATTTCTCTCAAGGACATCGCCGGGAGATGGTTTCCCCAAACCACCGTGGCCGTTGCCATTGCGGGACTGGGCATGAACATGGTGTGGGCGTTCGTGTACTTCGCGGGCATGGCCCCGCTTCCATTCCATATTCAGTGATGGAATGCGGGGATCACGCCCCGGGCTTTTCCGCAACAATAAATATCATGGATCGGCCTGGGGGCCAGAGCCAGGTCGCGGCGTAATACAGGGATCGCGCGGCAGTGTGAAACGCATCTCGGGGCGGCGGCCCCACATTGGCGCGGCCCGCGCGCACGGGCCGCAGGCCCGCGCGACGAACCAGATCCGCGGCTTCGGCGAGCGTGTACTCCCGGTTGTGGCATTTGTACGGATGCACATTGATAGCCGTTTCAAGGTTCGTGTAAATGTTGCGGCCCATGACAAACGCGGCGCGGTTTCGCAGGGACGCTACATTAGGCGTGGTGAGCGTCAGGCGGCCGCCTGGCGCAAGCACGCGCGCGAATTCCTTCATGGCCCCCATGGGCGACCCCACCAGATGCTCCAGAGTTTCGTTGAACAGAACCGCGTCGAAAGCACCGTCCACGAATGGCAGCGGCCCGGCCGTGATGTCCATCTCCACGGCGTGGATGCCCCGCGCCTCGAACAGGTTCAGATGCGGCGCGCCGGTTCTGGGTGGGAAAGCCTGGCGCGGAAACCGGTCCACCGCCGCCACCTTCCAGCCCAGAGACTGGCACAGAGCCGAGACATGCCCGGGCGACGCGCCCGCATCCAGCAGCCGCGCACCCGGCCGGGGCGGCCCGCCCACAAGGCCCAGCACAAACCGGTAGCGCGGCTCGTGCTCGCGGAAAAAAAGCTCATGCTGCGTTCCTTGCAGCGCAGGCGCCAGCCCGCTCATGGCGGCGGATATCTGTTCGTGCGTCAGTTGCGGCAATACCACATGCTCCAGGGTTCCGAAAAATTCTTGGCGTCATTATATCAGGCCGATGCCCGAACGCAAAACGCGCGCCCGGCGTCCCTGTTCATGGATACCATAATTATTTCATTATCAGGTATAATGGAGTTTATGGGTCTGCTGAAAAACCCAACAATCAGCGCCAAAAGCGCGAACGCAGCAAAAAACAGGGACTGGGAACGCGGCGCTATTCCGCGTGCCTGTACCTGCTTTTTGCATCCGCCCGGCTCTCTCACCAGCCCATTTAACAGCACTCCCATCCCGCTAATGTCCGGCAACATTCAGAGACAAACACGGCGTAATTTATCACAGGAAGAACCGCGTGGACACCATTCTTGACCAGAAAACCGGGGCCAGATCCGGACCGGCCAGGCTCGACATCGTAATCCCGGTCTACAACGAAGAAGCCGCGCTCAACCACTTATTCGAGCGCCTGGAGCAGACCTTCAGCCCGCAAGCCATGGCCGAGAACGGGCTGGAACGGGTCCGGCTGATCTTTGTGGACGACGGCGGCACGGACAGCAGCGCCATGCTCATCGCCCGGCGCATCCAGCAGGGCGCGGACGCGATGCTGCTGTGCCTGTCGCGGAATTTCGGCCACCAGTCCGCGGTGTGCGCGGGCCTGGCCCACAGCGATGCGGACATCACCGCAGTCATAGACGCCGACTTGCAGGATCCCCCCGAGTTGATACAGGATATGGTCAAATTGTGGCGGAACGGCAACGATGTTGTGTACGGCATGCGCCGCAGACGCAGGGAAAACCCCTTGAAAGTGTTCGCTTACTGGGCGTTTTACAGGCTGCTGCGGTTTCTGTCCGGATCGGATGTGCCCCTGGACAGCGGAGACTTTTGCCTTCTGGACGCCGAGGTGGTGCGCGCCATGAACGCCCTGCCGGAAAAGCTGCGCTTCCCGCGCGGGCTGCGCTACTGGGTCGGATTCCGCCAGACGGGCATCCAGTACGACCGCCCCAGGCGCATGCACGGAACCTCGAAATACCCGTTTAAAAAACTTTACTCTCTGGCCACGGACGGCATCGCGTCCCTATCCATCAAGCCGCTCAAAATCAGCCAGATGTTGAGCATCTCCACCGCGGCCGCGGCCATACTGCTCATTGCAATTTTGCTGATCATCAATGTAAAAAACATGCCTTCCGGCATTGACGCCGGCATCATGCTCATCCTGCTGTGCATCCTCATCACTTCCGCGGCGCAGCTCTTGAGCATCTACATTCTCGGCGCTTATGTGGGAAGAACTTACCTCGAAGTCAAAAACCGGCCCACATACATTATCAGAGAAACGATCTCGAAAGAAGAACTCAATCCCCAAGGTGGCCAGTCGCCGCAGAGCTGATTTCTTCGCCCAAAACTTCGCGGTACAAATTTTCCATGCGTCGGGCAACGGCGCGCTCGTCGAACTGTGCGGCGCGCGCCAGACCGCCGCGGCGCAGAGTATCTGAAAGCGCCTGATCGCCAAGCACGCGGATCATGGCGCGGGCCAGAGCCTGTGGATCCGAAGGCGGAACGAGCAGGCCGTTGATTTCGTGTTCCACGAGTTCCGAAGGGCCCGGAGTTTCAGTCGCAATCACGGGAAGGCCCGCGGCCATGGCCTCGAGAATCGAGATGCCGAAGGATTCCTGAAGCGTAGGCAGAACAAACACATGCGAGGCCTCGAGCAATCCCCGCACATCTTCCACGAACCCCGGCAGAATGAGCCGGTCCGCAATTCCCGAAACGCGCGCCTGTTCGAGCAGCGCTTCACGCAGGGGTCCTGTTCCGGCGATCACAACGCAGATGTCATGCCCCTGCCGCACGCATATCTCCAGGGCCTGAACCAGGGCGGGCAGCCCCTTTTCCCGCGACAGCCGGGACACGCAAACCGCGGTTTTTCGACCTTGGGGCAGGCTGTGTAACATCCCGGGGGGCGCAGCGGAAACCTCCTGCCCTCGATCCGGAAGCGACACGCCGTTGGGAATGATCACGCACTTGTGCGGCGGAGCGCCTTCGCGCGCAATGATGTTGTCCCGCACGCCGCTCGACACACAGATGATGCGGGCGAACCGGACATTCATCCACCGGTATGCGCCGCGGTACGCAGTTCGCACCGCGGGATTTGCGATGGTGGTGTAGCGATCCTCCAGCAGATGGCGCGTGACCACTGCGTGCACGCCCCGGCTGCGCGCGGCCAGCAGCCCGAGAACCGAACTGATGCCCAGATGACAGTGAACGATATGGATGCTTCGTTCCGCGATGATCCTGCGGAGTTGCGTAGCCGCGCGCATGTCCGCGGGGCCGCGCATGGGAACCGGCAGGAAGTCCGCGCCCGCGCGCCGGGCTTGGGCCTCGAAGTCCGGCGCCGGGGGCGCGGCCACAAACGGCGCAAATCCGTGGCGGTCCAGGCAACGCACCGTGGACAGCATGCTGCGCTGCGTGCCGTACAGCTCGGGATAACAGACAACATGAAGGACATTGATCATTGGAGGAATACGCTTGCCCGAAACAGCCTCAAACCCTGTCCCGCGCGCCTGCAAGCAAAGCCGGTTCCCGGGATACCTCATCTTCATATTCGAGATCTTCTTCGAGCAGCCCGCTGTCCAGCAGATGGGACTCGATACGCATTATGGATGAACCCAGGCCAAGAAACAGGCCCAGCAGCACGCCCAGCCCGCGCACAAGCTGGTACGCGGTCAAATTCACCACCAGGAACGAAACCAGCACCGAAATGTTGGCGATGTACATGTTTTTGAAAAACCTGGATCTCGACTGCGTGATGCGCTGCGTTATGGCGCGGTAATAGAAGAGAAAAACAAAGAACAGGGCGATCATGGCGGGGATGCCTCGATCCGCGCCAATGTTCAGAAATAGATTATGGATTTCACCCAACTCCGGGGTGCCCCTTGCGCTGGCGTAATCCCACACCTGCCCGATGCCCGTGCCGAAAAACGGGCTGTTCATCATAATCTCAAGCGACATCTCGTACTGCTCCAGGCGCGATTGCGTTGATTCGTCGTTGATCTCCGTGATGGACGCCATGCGGCCCGTGTATCTTTCAATCTGCTTGGGGATGAACACGGAAATCGTGATAATCACAATCACGCCCACGGTCAGATATTTGATGAACTGGTTCATGCCGCGCAGCCAGCTTGCGAGGAGCAGGCCGGACAGAATGCCGATCCATGCGCCGCGCGAGAAAGTGAACATGACCGCGGCCACGGCCAGAGCCATGGCCGCAATGAAAACCACGCGGCGGCCGCGGCGGTGTTCCGAAAGGCTCATGTTGAAAAACAGGGGCACCAGCATGGCCAGATACGCGCCGAACGCGTTGAAGTGTCCGAAGGTGGCGCTCACGCGCGTGCCGCTGCCCAGAATCATGTACTCCCGGATGCCGTACATGGAAAAGAGAATGCCCGACAGGGCCAGGGCCAGCATGGCGTTTTCGAAATCCTCGGTGGTGCGGATCACGGAATGAAACAGGTAAACGGACGCGATGAAAAACTCCAGGGTCTGGACAAGCTCCGTGGCCGCGGCGCCCATGTTGTGCGCGTTTATCAGCGAGGTGATGGAAAGAAACACGAACAGGATCAGCGGCTTGTCGAATGGCGTTTTTTCAATGCGCTCACCACTTTTGACCATGAGCCGCATGAGCCACGCCACGGTGACCACGAGCAGATACGCATCGCCCAGAGTGAGCACGAACGGAAGCCCCGGCAACTGGAACGAGGTTATGGGCACGATGAACACCAGGCTCAAAACCGCGGTTTCCAGGTTCAGAAAGCTGAATATCAGGATGAGCACGCCCACGGCCACGAACAGAGACCAGGTGACATTCAGAAATTCCGAGAAGTTGATGTTGAAAAGTTCGAAGATGATGAACCCGCCCAGGAACGCGCTGAAAAGGAAATAGAAAAATCCCGTGTTGGTGCGGGGGTGGGAATCGCTCACAAACCCGTGCTTTGGCGTGTAGAGCAGATCCACGGTCAGGAGGCGCTCCCTTCGGCCGGGGGCGCGGGAGCGGCGTCGAAGCGCAGGCTGACGCGCAGGGATTCGCCGGCCAGGGATTCGGTCACGGACACCGGCACGCCCGCCTCGCGCATCACGGCCA
>JAGUYV010000082.1 GCA_020061125.1 bacterium
ATTACGAATTCCCGCTCGCGGACTCGGGCCATCATGTCTCGGGTTCGCTGTTCCTGCACCTTATCGAAGGCCTGCCGTACCTCTATGTGAGCGGGTGCATGGAACTGCCGCAGACCGAGTGCCGGGATGTGGACAACAATGTGTCCACGCGCATCGGCGTGAAATACGACAAGCGCTGGATCGAGGTCGCGCCGGTGAACCTGCGCCCCGCACTGCGCAACCTGCAGGGCAAATACCTCAAAATCTGGAAACACAATTATCAGGACATAACGCACGCATACGAGTTGAACTGGGGCGCCATAGACCCCGGCAACAGGAATGTGAGCAGTTTCAACAACCATGTCACGGACGGATGGGTGGCCGCTGGCAACGGCGAATGCGGGCTTGTGGTGGCGCACGACCAGGCCGTGAACACGGCGCCGGCCAGTTGCCCCATGCGCCTGCGCGAGCGCGCCGGACAGCAAACGCTGATGCTGAACCCGTTCGGCACCTACCACGGCGAACAGCTCACGCACCTGCCCGACGGGACCGGAGTTGCGCGCGAACTGGCCGTGCACAGCATCCCCCACTGCCAGTCCACGGCTCCGAGCTACAACGGACGCGCGGTGTATTTCAGCCTCATGCTCGCATTCTACGAGGGCGATGCGCCGCCCGCGCAGGTGCAGAACGACGCCGCGGCGTTCAGCATGCCGCCCGTGCTGCTCCAGGGCGGCGAATCCGGCTATGCGGCCGCGCGCACGCCCGAACACGGCTTCGCCCTGGCTGGGTTCGACCCGGCCGCGGAATTCGATCTCGACGCCGTGAGCGGCTGGGATTACGGGCAGTTCCTGGAACTAGCCAACCGCGCACAGGGCGCGGATAAAACCACCAGCAAACAGCACGATATCCCCAAACTCCCGTTCCATGTCATGCGCCATCTTGTGCGGGACATGTTCCGCGCCACTTTCAAAATCAGCGGTTAAGAAAGGATTCGTTCAATGGCCTCACCCGGAAAACCCCAAAAGAAACAGGTCATCGGCGAAAAGGTCAGCCTGCGTTATGCCTGGTACGCCCTGTTCGTGCTCTTCCTGGTCAATCTGATCAATTACATTGACCGCTTGAGCATCGGCCCGGCCATGGAAATCATCAAGCGCGACTTTCGGGTCACGGACACGCAGATGGGCCTTGTGTATTCGTCGTTCATCTTCGTGTACGCGGTGGTGTCCCTGCCCATGGGCTTTTTGTCGGACCGCGGCAGGCGCACGCGCATCATCGCCCTGGGCGCGTTCGTGTGGAGCCTGTGCACCACGGCGTCGGGCTTCATGCACCGGTTCTGGGCCTTTTTCTTCATGCGGGCCGCGGTCGGCAGCGGCGAAGGCATTTACGCGCCCAGCGGCACGGCTATCGTGTCTGACTACTTCCCGCAGCGCCTGCGCAACACGGCCATCGCCATCTTCATGTCCGCCATGATTGTGGGCGGCGCGGGCGCGTTCATCTTCGCCGGCATGATTCTGGACGCCAAAGAGCGCTTCGACATGAAGAAGCTCAAGCCCCTGGTTGTCAGCGAACAGGTGATGCGCGACTCCGGCTGGGAATTCAAAAACGCCGGCACGGTGAACAAGAAACACGCTTCGTTTGAATTCGAGTCCGGCGGCTCTTCGCTCACCGTGGCGCTCAAGAAATTCGACGGCAAGGAAGACAAACACGAGAAAAGCCGGAGCAAAGGCATAGACATCTACGCGGAAAGCCTGCTTTTCGACATCTATCTCGTCAAGCACGGCAAGTCAACGGGCCTGGCGCTCACGGACGGCGAAAAGCGCCTGGCGGACGCCGTGGCCGCGCGCATCAAGGCGCACGAGGGCGACCCCATAAAAGAATCCCGCGGCCACCTCGAATCCCTGCCCCACAAGTTCAAAATCCCGAAGCAGTACGAGGACCGGTTCAGCTACGACAAGAAGAGCAAAGAGCTTGTGTGGAAAGGCGTGATGACAAAGAAGGACAAGCTCGCGCTGCTGGCGATTTCCGACAGCGAGCATTACAGCAAAGTCGTCACTTCGATGTATTCGGACACGGCGTACCATTACCTGAAGACCGACAACTGGCGCTGGATTTTCTGGATTCTGGGGCCTCCGGGGCTTCTGCTGGCGCTGCTGGCGTTCCTGCTCAAGGAACCGCTCAAGGGCGGCGGAGAAGAGTTCTTGAGCGAAGAGGAAGCGCGCAAGGCCGAGGAACATGGCAAGGTGGATTACAAGCTAATCTTCAAAACGCCGTCCGTGATGCTGCTGATGATATCCAACATTCTGGCCACATACTGCGTGGGCGGGCTTGTGGCGTGGCTGTTCCCATATGTGGAACGATACAAGCACATCGAGGCCGCGGAAGCGTCCATGACCTTCGGCCCGGTAGTGGTGGGCGCGTCCGTGGTGGGCGTGATCGTGAGCGGCATCCTCGCGGACCGGCTCATGAAAATCACCCCGCGCGGCAACAACATCGTGCTGGTGCTGGCCATCCTGCTTGGCACCCCGTTCCTGTACCTGTTCCTGTATGAAAAGCACAGCATGACCATGATGCTGGTGTACATTTCCTGCGCCATGTTCTTCCTGACCTGGCTGAACGGACCGCTGAACGCGCTGCTCATGAGCCTGGTGGAGCCGCGGCTGCGCGCTTCGGTCAACGCCGTGCACATCCTGCTCATTCATGTGCTGGGCGACGCTTTGTCTCCCATCGTCATCGGGCACTATTCCGATGTCAAGAGCCTTGAGTACGCGCTGGCCATCACCCCCCTGTTCCTCATCGCGGGCATGATCGGCTTCGGCATTGCGGGCGTGTTCGTGCCCAAGGATCTCAAGGCCGTGGAGCTGCGCATGAAAGCCGCGGGCATCGTGGACGACGGCAAAAAGCCCATGGGCCATTAACCCCTGGCCGCGCCAATGTGGCGTTTCTCAAGAATCACAAAAGCCCCGCCGCACGGCGGGGCTTTTTCGTAGCTGATTGGAATGACCGGAAGATGGGGCTGTTGAAAAAGCCAGGCGGCCGTAAAAAACAGGTACAGGCACGCGTAAAAACGCCGCGTTCCCAGTCCCTAATTTTTTACTGCGTTCGCGCTTGTGCCGCAGCTTATCGGATTTTTCAACACCCCCAAGATTACTTGTTCTCGCCGCGCGCCAGAAGCGCACCCAGGTCGAAAGCCTGCTGCAACAGCTCTGGATGTGTGCGGATTTCGCCCTTGTGATCCACGCTGCGCACACACATTTCATGCGCCAGATCCACATTGATGGCGTCGAAGTAATACTTCACGGTCATGCGCAGTCCGTCGAACAGGGTCTTGCCCTTTGTGGCGCCCACTGCCACGAGCGCTCCGGGCCGCCGCGGCCGTTCGGCGTATTCGGGCTTTTTATTCACATACTTCTGATTCCACTGCTCCTGCACGCGGCCGATGAGGATCATGGCCTGTGTGCTGACCGTGTAGAAATGCACCGGAGTCGCAAAGGCGATGGCGTCCGCGCGGTCCAGTTCGGTGGCCACTTTCGAGTAATCGTCGTCCTGAAAGCAATGGCCAAGCTCGATGCAGCGGTCGCAGCCGATGCACGGGCCGAGCTTGAGCTTGCGCGCGAACAGTTCCGCGGTTTCCGCGCCCTGCGCGGCTGCTCCGCGCAGCAGTTCCTTCATGAGAATGTCCGAATTCCCGTCTTTTCGAGGGCTTGTGTAGATTCCCAGAACGCGCATGTGTGTCTCCTTTGTAAATTATCGAGATAGTGTTTTAAGGACACCGCGGAGGCGCGGAGTTCTCTTTTCAACGCGGCCTTTGGCCGCGTTATTCGTGTCCTTGGTGTCCTTCGTGGATAACTCTTTTCGCCTTTCCTCTATGACCCTCCGTGCTTATCATTGTTCTTATCTTTCCTACGCGAACCTTTGCGATCTCTGCGTCAATCATTTCTTCCTGCTCCTGTCCCGCAGCATATTGTAACATTGCCGCAGCGCGCAAGGTTTCATGCGCGCTCAAAAGGAATTGCGGCAATTTTCATAATTATACGGATAATATATGCAGGGAAAGCAACACGGGAGATGCACGCGTTGAAATCGCTCGCCAACATGACCCTGGGCGAACTGCTCGAGGCTTTTGAGGGCAATCCGAACAGTCCGGACATCAACTACGCCATCGGGCGCAAGCTCATGGCGCTCGAAAAATACAAAGTCGCCATCGAGTATTTCCAGACAAGCATTGCGCTCAAGCCCAGGTTTCCGGAAGCCTATCTGGCGCTGTCCGAATTGTTCGACAAGGCCGGGGACGCCGCCGCGTCCGCGCATTTCCGCTCGGCCGCGGAAAAGCTGTTCCAGGAAGCCGAAACCCGAAGCGAGGCCAGGACACAGGCCCCGGCCGCGGAACCCGAACCGGAACTCGAAGAAGACTCGAACAGAGTCTGGTACTACCGTTTCGCGGGGGAGGAATTCGGGCCGTTCTCCCTGGACGAAATGCGCGAGATCGCCCGCACCGGCGACATTCACCGCCAGACCCGGGTGTGGCGCACCGGGCAGAGCCGCTGGCTCACGGCCGAAGAGGTGCCGGAACTCGACGCCATCACCGGCGCCGCCATGCGCAGCCTTGTGCCGGGATACCTCGAACCCGGAACCAGGTCCTCTTACGCACCCGCGCCGCCAAAGGAACCGGCCACGCCCGAACCAGCGCCGGAAATCCCGCAACCGGTTGAAATGCCGCCCGCGCCAGAGCCGGAACCTGTCTCTGTTCCGCTTCCGCCGCTCCCTCCGCCGGTTCCGCCACGGCCCATTCCGGAACCCGTTTCGCCCGAACCACAACCTGTCTCCGAAGAACCGCAGGCCGTGGAGCAGGAACAGGATCCTGTTCCTCCATCCGCTGCCCAAACACCGGCCGCGCACGAGCCGGAAGATATTGCGCCAACCCCCGAGCCAGTGGCGGAGATTCCGGCACAGGTCGAATTTGAACCCGCGCCCCTGCCCGAGCCGCCGCCCGCCATTGAACCGCAAGACCCCGCTCCGCAACAAGTTGCCGAAACTGAACCGCCCGCGCCCGGGGAACAACCCGGATACGAACCCGCCGAGGACATCCCGGACATCACCTTCGAGGACTTGCTTCCCAAGCCCAGAAAACGAAGACAGCCCAAACCGCCCAGAGAACCCAAGCCGCGCAAGGAACCCAAGCCGCCCAGGGAGCGCAAACCCCGCGTGCGGCCCGAGAAACCACCGAAACCCAAGCGCGAGCCGCGCCCCAAACCAGAGCCCAAACCCGCACAACCAAGGGAACGCCCGGGCCTCGCGCGCCGGATTCTGAATGCGGCGTTCATGATGGCCGCCATCGCCGCCGTGGCCCTGGCCGTACTGCAGGCGCGCGACTGGTACGCCGAGCGCACACAAACGCCCCCGCCCCCGCCGCAAAAAGCGGCCCTGGCGTACATCAACGCTTTGCACTCCGGCGATCAAAAAGCGATTAAAGCGTCGCTGTCAAGAGACAGCATGGAGGCCGCGCCGGACAAAGGCGCATACGCGGCCGTGGACTTTGTGGCGCGCGCGGCTGCGGACCCGGACATGCGGTTCACCATCATTGATGTCAAACAGCAGGGCGGCCAGGCCATTGTGCGCGGCGCGCTCAAATCCCCGGACACGCCGGAGATCACCATCGAATTCCTGTTTTTCCTCGAAAACAACGCCTGGAAAATCCACGAAATCAACGAGCGCATCGAGGGCGCATTGAGTTTTTGACGCGCGGCGCCGGATTGAACGGGCATTGCGTTTCTGTTAATATGTGACAACAAAATCCGGAACGGGCGTGAACGCGCGCAATGGCCAAAACCCTGACCAGAACCCAGAAGTGGCTGCTGGCGATATTTTTAATCGCCGTGCCAGCCGGGGGCGCGGCGCGGCTAGTTATGTCCAGCGACTGGTACGCAAAGCGCAACAGCGGCGCGCTGTCCGTGTCCCAGGACAAACCCGCGGCCATGATCACCGTGGATGTGGACGGCGCGGTGTCCAAACCCGGCGTGTACCGGCTGGCATCCGGCTCCACTCTGGGCGCGGCGCTCGAAC
>JAGUYV010000364.1 GCA_020061125.1 bacterium
CGTTCGCGCCAGTTTTCCTTATTCTCTTCTACGCAACCGGTAACGCGGCGTTCGAGCGCACCGCGTTCCACCTGGCCGTGGCCGGGGCGCTCCTGGCCGTGCCCGCCGCACTCACGGGCGCGTTCCACTGGATGTTCAAGTACGCGCGCGCCGCAGGCGGCGTGTACAAGTTCAAAATCGCGATGTCGGCCGTTGTCATTGTCTATTCCGCGGCCACGGCCGCGGTGCATTATTCCAGGGGCGTGCTGGCTCCCGCGCCCGTGGACGCCTCCATGCTCGTCATGTACCTCATCCTTGCGCCGCTCGTGGCCGCTCTGGGCCACGCCGGGGGCATCATCGTGTTCGGCAGAAAATAGAGAGCGCGCAAGCGCGGTAAAACATGTGCCGCATTCGCGCAAGGCGGACATTCCCGATATCGGCATTGCCCCTTCTTCGCAGGGCTGTTTGAGTTTGCGAGACAGAGACACATCCCCCTTGATCCCCCTTTGCTAAGGGGGACCCTTGAGCCGCGATATCTTTCTCGCCAAACAGACGGAGGCCTTGACTCGCGGAGCTTCCAGGTTTTGTGCACACACCAGAAGGCATGAGCGCCCTGTGTAATTGAGATGACAAAGATAGTGGAGCTTTTAAACCAGGGAAGTTCGTCCCATCAAATGTGTCTGAATCAACAAGATCAACCGCTCTCACGAGGAATTTCGTAACCTTTTGCGGACTCGATTTGTTTGCGCTTCTGGGCGTGCCGTGAGGCCCTGCGTCAGGTCCCCCTTAGCAAAGGGGGATCAAGGGGGATGTGCCTTTGTTTCGCGAATCTGACATGAACGCTTTGGCAACGGCGAGATTTTAACAGCCTCAAGCAGCTTGTTCCGCTTTTGTGAATGCCCCGCCGTCTGTTTCCCGGCCCGCCCACATTTTTCATTGACCCGCGATTTTTGCATCGGATATAATAGGCGAACTGTCCCGGACAGTCTGTTTTGCGCGCGGGCCGCCCGGGACGGCGTTTCATAAGGTCTCTCTTTGCAAACAGATCAACTCAATGAGGAGGAACGGAGGCGAGTCTATGGTTGGAATTACCTCGTATGGGGGATACATCCCCAAACTGCGCGTGGACCGCATGATGATGTTCCAGGCCGCGGCCTGGTTCGCGCCCGCGGTCATCGCCGTGGCCCAGGGCGAACGCTCCCTGTGCAACTGGGACGAGGACGCGTTGAGCATGGGCGTGGAGGCGGCGCGCGACTGCCTCGCGGGCATGGACAAGTCCGCGCTCGACGCCCTGTACCTGTGCAGCACCACGCTGCCCTACGCCGACCGCCAGAACAGCGGCATCGTGAAAACCGCGCTCAATCTCAAGGACGCCGTGGTGACCGCGGACATGACGGCCTCGCAGAAGGCGGGCACCACCGGGCTGATCACGGCCCTGGACGCCGTGGCCGGAGGGCAGAAGAAAAACATCATGGTGGTGGCGTCGGACAAGCGCGAGTCCAAGGCCATGTACTTCTACGAAATGTGGTTCGGCGACGGCGCGGCCGCGCTGTGCGTGGGCAGCGAGAATGTGATCGCCGAGTTCAAAGGCTCGTACTCCGTGAGCCACGATTTCGCGGACCACTATCGCGGCGCTGGGTACAAGTTCGACTACATGTGGGAAGAGCGCTGGGCCAAGGACGAGGGCTACACCAAGATCATCCCCGAGGCCGTGAAGGGGCTGTTCGCCAAGCTCGGCATCACCATGGACGATGTGGACAAGTTCGCGTTCCCGTGCTTCTTCACCCGTGAGCACAAGGGCATCGCCAAGGCCCTGGGCGCCGAGGGCGCAAAGCTCGTGGACAACATGCACAATGCATGCGGAGAAACCGGCGCGGCGCACCCGTTCGTGATGCTGATCTCCGCGCTCGAAAAAGCCAAGCCCGGCGACCGCATCCTGGTGTGCGGGTTCGGCCAGGGCTGCGACGCGCTGTACTTCCAGGTCACGGACGAAATCACAAAGCTCGCGCCCCGAAAGGGCGTGGCCGGGTGCCTGGCGGACAAGCGCAAGATGCCCAACTACCAGAAATACCTCAAGTTCCGCGAACTCATGGAAGTGGAAATGGGCATCCGCGCCGAAGCCGGCGGCCAGAGCGCGGTCAGCGCCCTGTGGCGCAACCGCAAGATGATCACCGGCCTGGTGGGCAACCAGTGCAAGAAATGCGGCACGCCCCAGTGGCCGCCCATGGACATCTGCGTGAACCCGGACTGCGGGGACATGGGCAAAAAGGACGACTACGAGTTCTCCGGCAAGTCCGCCAAAGTTCTCACCTGGACCGCGGACATGCTGGCCGTGTCCTGGGAGCCGCCCTGCACCTACGGGCTGATTGACTTCGACGGCGGAGGCCGCATGATCGTGGACTTCACCGACTGCGAGCAGAAGGACCTGGCCGTGGGCAAAGAGGTGCACATGACCTTCCGGCACCGCTGGTTCGACAAGGACCGCGGCTATCACGGTTACTCATGGAAAGCCGTGCCCGTGAAAGAGGAGAAAAAGGAGGGCGCAAAATAATGGCGGACGGAATCCGAGACAAAGTCGCAATCCTGGGCATGGGCTGCACCAAGTTCGGCGAACGCTGGGATATGGGTCCGGCCGAGCTCATGGTGGAATCCTTCACCGAATGCCTGCAGGACGCACAAATAGAAAAGAAAGACATACAGGCCGCATGGTTCGGCACCTGCGTGGAGGAATGCGGCGTGGGCAAAAGCGCCATCCCCCTGTCGTTGAGCCTGCGGCTTCCCAAAATCCCCGTGTCGCGCGTGGAGAACTACTGCGCCACCGGCACCGAAGCGTTCCGCGGCGCGGTGTACGCCGTGGCCTCGGGCGCGTGCGACATCGCCCTGGCCCTGGGCGTGGAGAAGCTCAAGGACACGGGCTACGGCGGCCTGCCCGACCTGGGCGCAGGCTCCGGCCCCACCAACTGGCTGTGGTTCCCCAATGTGACCGCGCCCGGCGGCTTCGCCATGCTCGGCCAGGCCTACGCCCACAAACACGGCGTGGACGCCAAGGACCTCAAGAGAGCGCTGGCCCATATCTCGGCCAAGAGCCACGCCAACGGCGCAAAGAACCCCAAGGCGCACCTGCGCAAGGCCGTGACCGTGGAGCAGATCATGGGCGCGCCCATCATCGCCCACCCCCTGGGCCTGTTCGACTGCTGCGGCGTGTCCGACGGCTCGGCCGCGGCCATCGTCACCACCCCGGAAATCGCGAAAAAGATTAAAGGCAACGACGCGCACCTCGTGTCCGTCAAAGCCCTGCAGCTCGCATGCTCCAGCGGCGAGGAGATGGGTTACTCCAAGTGGGATGGCTCGTATTTCATGACCACGCGCGTGGCCTCGAAGAAAGCCTACGCCGAGGCCGGCATCGCCGACCCGCGCAAGGAGCTGTCCATGATGGAAGTGCACGACTGCTTCTCGGTCACCGAGCTTGTGACCATGGAAGACCTCTGGATCTCCAAAGAGGGCGCGGCGTGGAAGGACTGCATAGACGGCGTGTACAACATAGACGGCGAAGTGCCGTGCCAGGTGGACGGCGGGCTGAAATGCTTCGGCCATCCCATCGGCGCGTCCGGCATCCGCATGATCTATGAAATGTACCTGCAGCTTCTGGGCCGCGCGGGCGAGCGCCAGCTCAAAGACCCGCAGTTCGGCCTCACCCACAACCTGGGCGGCTTCCCGTTCATGAATGTCTGCTCCATCAGCATCGTGGGTAGATACGACGGGTAAGCGCGCAACCGCAACACCATGAAATCACGCAGGGGCGGCCCGCACACCGGGCCGCCCCTGTTCATTTCAGCAACACCGTTAATGTCCGCCGGTCTTTGAGGCGTTTTCCCTGGCAATGGTCTTCCCTGTGAAATTGTCTGATTTCTAGTCGCTTCTTGCCGATTAGCGGTCCAAATGCTGTAGGGCGCGGTCGCCGAACCGCGCCGGAACCAACCGCCGCATATCAATTTGATCCGTCCGAAATATATTTCCAATGGGTTCGCTCACGGCATCCGGCGGTGATTGCGTTCCATAAGAAGCGCATTCGGCCTTCGATGCAAATAAAGGCGCGGTTCGGCGACCGCGCCCTACATCCTTGCAACTTAGTTCAAGCTGTGTGGCGCGAGTGCTTTGGAGCCAGTGTGAATGCCATGCCGTTCACCTGTTTTCGCCCCAATCTGGACAAATCGGAACTATTATACCAAAATATTTTTCGGAACCCCTTGACAAAGCCGCGGAAACTCGGTATTCTGGTACTGGAATACTGAAAAAGGAGCCGCACATGGCCAATGTCCTCAAAATCAGCGAAGCCTCGTCTCTGGCCTTTCATTCCATGGCCTACCTGGCGGTGAGCGGCAACGGCCATCTGCAGTCCACGCGGGACATCGCCGGCGTATTCAATATTTCCGAGGCGCATTTGAGCAAGGTGTTCCAGCGCCTGGCGCGCGTGGGGCTGGTGTCCACGCAGCGCGGTCCCAAGGGCGGCATCGCCCTGGCCCAGCCCGCGGAGGAGATTACTTTACTCCATATATATGAGGCCATCGAGGGGCCGCTGGCCCCGGAGGGCTGCCTGCTCGGCTCGCAGGCCTGCGATTTCACCTCGTGCATCATGGGCGACCTGCTGCTGTCGGTCAACACGCAGGTGCGCGATTACTTTGAAAAAACCACGCTCGCGCGGCTTGCGCGCAAACTCGGAGGAGGCATTTTCTATGAAGACCATGCGGAAAATCATTGAAATTGACGAAGACCTGTGCACGGGCTGCGGGCAGTGCATCCTGGCGTGCGCCGAGGGCGCGCTCGAACTGCGCGACGGCAAGGCGCGCGTAATC
>JAGUYV010000104.1 GCA_020061125.1 bacterium
CGCGGCATTGACGCGCGCCTCGCCATCCCGTGTTACAACGGCGCCGCGCGCCGCGCCAAACTGCGTCTTTCAAACGGAATCTCGAAGCTCAAGGCCGTAATGGGCGGCGAAACCATCTCTCTTTCCGAAAAACGCGCCACAGCGGGCGGCGTCCCGGTATCGCTCATTGACATTCCATACTATTTCGACCGGGACCGCGTGTACGGTTACGAAGATGATCCGCAACGGTTCGGCGCGTTCTGTCTCGGCGTGGTCTCATGGCTCAAGGCGGATTCATGGCGTCCGGACATCATTCACTGCAATGACTGGCAGACCGCGCTGCTGCCAGCGCTCATCAGAACCGCGCACTCACAGGATCCGGATTTCCGCGGAACCGGCATCGTGTTTTCCATCCACAACCTGGCGTTCCAGGGGGTGATGGACCCGGGAATGCTTCACGCATTCGGACTGCCATGGTCCGAATTTGCAATGGACAGAATGGAATTCTACGGGAATCTCAACCTCATGAAAGGCGGCGTCACGCATGCGGATCGCGTGTGCACGGTGAGTTCCACTTACGCCCGCGAAATTCTTGACCCGGAACAGGGCCAAGGGCTTCACGGGTTTCTGCGGGCGCACGCGCACAAATTGAGCGGCATTCTTAATGGAATAGATACGGAAATCTTCAACCCAGGCTTGGATCCGCACATCGAAGCGCATTTCGGCCCGGACAACGCCACGGAGCGCGCACGGAACAAACGGGCGCTGCTGCTGGAATCCGGACTGGACGCGCGGGAGCCGGACATGGCCGCGCCCCTCATCGGCATGGTCGCCCGGCTTTCGGACCAGAAAGGTTTCGACATTCTGCTCAAGTCCCTGGATGCGCTGCTGCGACGGAATGTGCGCCTTGTGATTCTCGGCGACGGGGATGAGGACATCCGCGCCGCGCTCACAAGCGCCGCGGTGAAATACGACGATAAGCTGTCCGTGCGCTTCGGATTCAGCGAACCCCTGGCACGGCGCATCTACGCGGGCAGCGACATGTTTCTGATGCCGTCCCGGTTCGAACCATGCGGCCTGGGACAGATGATCGCCATGCGGTACGGGTCCGTGCCCATAGTGCGCGCCACAGGCGGCCTCGCCGACACAGTCTCTCAATTCGACCCGGGCACGCTCCACGGCAACGGGTTCGTATTCCACGATTATTCCCAGCAGGCGCTCGCCGCCGCCGTGTTCCAGGCCACAAATCTGTATTTCAATAATCCCAATGCCTGGGCCACGCTGTCGAACATTATCATGAAGCAGGATTTTTCATGGAGCGCGCCCGCGTCCCTGTACGAACAGCTTTACCGCGACGCAGCGGCGCAAGCGTGCGCCCAGTGTGACACAGAATAAGCCAACAGGATTGTCATGCCATGAATTTAGCCCAAAATCTTTTCGCATCAGCCGCGCAGTTCCCGAACCGCACCGCGCTGGTTTTTTATGACAAAAGAATTACATACCAGGAAGCGCGGGATTTGACGGCCGCCATGGCCGGCGCGCTGTCCGAGCGCGGTGTGGGACCGGGCGTGCGCCTGGCCATCGCCATGCCCAATATGCCCGAGTTTGTGTACACCTACTATGCAACACTGGCCGCAGGCGGCGCCATCGTGCCTGTAAACCCCATGTACACAGCCCGCGAAATCCGCCACATGTTGCGCGACAGCCTCGCGCGTTTTGTGGTCACGCATCCGCTGTTCGAGCAGTCCGTGAAACAGGCCATTGAGGGCACGGATATCGAACTGATTTATGCGGACAACATGGGCGACCCGGCCAAATTATGTCTACGAGACCTGGCGAAAAACGCCAAACCAATGGAACCCGTGGAACTTCACCCGGATGACACGGCTGTCATAGCATACACCAACGCCACGCAGGGCTGGCCCGTGGGCGCGGAACTGACTCATAACGGACTCAATTTCAATGTCCAGAGCTGCATTCACATGGCGCATGCTGACGAAAATGATGTATTTATATCCGTTATCCCGCTTTATCACGCATTTTCAGCTACGACCTGCATGAATCTACCTCTTGCGAGCGGAGGGATGGCAATTCTGAATGAAACATTCTCCGAAAAACGGGTTGTTGAAATCCTTGAGGCCGAACCTATCACGATTTTCCCTGCAGTACCTGCAATATTTCAAAAGATATTGAAGGAATTCGGCGCATCGGGCAAAAATTTTTCCAAAGTCAAAGCCTTTGTGCCTGGAGGCGCGCCTTCGGGAGAGGATTTAATACAAAACTTTTCCTCTGCATTCAATGCGAGTGTTTACGAAGGCTATGGAATCACTGAATGCGGTCCTGTGACCACAGTTAATCCCATTTACAAAAAGATCTCGAAAATAAGCTCAATTGGCGTTGCTTTGCAGGGGATATCGCTCAAGATTATTGACGCACAGGGCAATGAAGTTGCTCCTGGAGTTCGTGGCGAGCTTTGCGTAAAGGGCGAAAATGTCATGAAATGCTATTGGAATCAACCAGAAATGACAGCAAAATTTTTACGGGACGGCTGGTTCCACACAGGAGATGAAGCTTATTCCGATGATGAGGGTTTTATTTACTGGACTGGATTGATAAAGAGAATGGTCCTGGTCGGAGGCTTTAATGTCTATCCGGCTGAAGTGGAAAGAATTATTAAGGAACATCCATCCGTAAAGGATTGCCTCGTTTACGGCGTTGAAGATCCGTCCATGGGTCAGCATGTTGCAGTTGATATTTCGCTTAATCCTTCGTGTCAGCTTAATAACATTGAGCTAAAGAAATTCGCAAGGCAAAATCTTGCACCATACAAAACTCCACGAACTGTCTCAATTCAATAAAAATGATGGCATTCGTCTTAGTCTAACTTTATATCAGATATATTTAATATAGTTATAACTAATCATAAAAAATGCACTCGTCTGTACTATATGCAGAATAATCAGAATAACGATTGCTATTTTAACATAACATATATTATGCGACGCTTAAGGTATGTCAAATTATAACTTTTATTAACATTATATATAATAAATGGATACTAATTTGATTGCACGATTCGTTTCGATTCTAAATAGCCATTTTGTGTATGAAAAGGCTGAATATGATAACAAAACGCTTAAGTCATTTTGACCTTTTTCCAAGTTCTCCCCCGGAGTGATTGAAATTAAAATCATTTTTAGAGAATTCTATCGCTCTTGATATTGTAACAGCGAGCGCATCTCCCATGGCAAGAGTTGCAGTTGAACTGCTTGTTGGCGCAAGATTGAGATGATCAGCTTCTGAACCGACTCCGATGTCGAGTATGGCGTCTGATATCAGCGCGAGCGAGGATTTTGTATCCCCTGTCATGGCAATGACTTTGGCGCCAAGGTGTTTTGCCCGTTTTGCGGTTTCCACAACTTCCGCGGTTTTGCCGCTGTTTGAAATCGCGATAAGGACATCTTTGGACTGCAGCAAACCTGTATCACCATGCATGGCTTCTGCACTGTGAAGAAAAACCGAGGGCACGCCCAGGCTGGAGAATGTGGCTGAAATCTTTCTTCCAACATGGCCCGATTTGCCAAGTCCGGTGACCACTACCTTGCCTTTGCACGATTTCATGGCTTTAACGGCAAATGTGAAATTTTTATCAAGCCGATCCCGCACGGCTTCAAGCGCGGAAATCTCTTTATTCAATACATCTTTTCCCCATTCAAGAAAGCTCATTGATCGAAATTCCTTTGCTGATAGCCGCAACGGCCCTGTATTTGTCGAAATCTGAATTAATCCTGTTCATTACTGGGTTTTTCAGATTCTATTGGTTCAATGACAGTATTCTGCTGTTGTGAAACGCCGGATGCTCCCCTGCCCTTTTTGCCAGCCCTGCCGAACATGACAAAACAAGCTGCAATAATGAGTAGTTGCACACCCGTAAAAAATCCGCCCTCCAGATACGATGTGTTGTACCCGAACAGTACTCCGCATCCGGCCAGCGCCAGGACCGCCATGGGCAGCATGGGTATGCGCAAAAGCGCGACTGGCAACAGCACGGCCAAAGGCAACAGGCTGCGTCCGGTTACGATGACATATCCTGACCAGTCATGATCGCGCCCCGCGCCGAAGATAATATAAACAATAATTCCGGCGGCCGCGGCGGTGGCGCACAAAACACCGAAATACGCTGCCTGGCGCACTCCGGGAGACCATCCCATAAGCATGGCACGCGCCGCGCGAGATTGGCCCAAACCGGGATTCGAGGCTATGCGTTGTTTGTATGCGGCGGACCAGATTCCGGCGCCGCTCGACCCCATGAGAAGACACAGCATGCCCGACACGGCGCCGGATATCCATGTCCAACCTGCGATCCTGGGCGCGACAAAGAACATGGCCGAATTCACACCGCTGCTCACGGTCCTGTAGACAAAAACCGTGAATGCGGCCGTTGCGATGAGGGAAGTTACATAAGGGACCATGGATTCCGAAAGGATGTCGAAATCCTTTGTATCGCCACTTGCTTGATTCGTTCCGGACGGTTTCTTGATTAAACTGTTCAAGGCGAGGAACAGCAGCGGCAAGGTGAAAATCACACTGATGTAAATGAAGTTGCTGTTCTCCGGGGTGTTCAGCGCAACCCATCCATTGATGGCCGCGAACAACGCCAGGAAAAATGCGAAATTAAAGTTTTTCAATTTCAGACCAGGCTTTCCGCACCTGCCGGCGCGTGTCCTCGATGCTTCCGTTGTTATATATTACCACATTCGAGCGCTCGATTTTGTCCTTTTGCGGCATTTGCGATCGAATGCGTTGGAGCGCGTGTTCTTCGGAAACGCCGTCTCGTGCGATGATGCGCTGCACAAGAATTTCCTCATCCGCGGCCACGGTCCATGTGCTTTGGACCAGCTTGTCGAACCCGCTCTCGAACAGCAGAGGCACGGCGAGCACAATGTGGCGATCCGGGGGCGCGGAGGCCATGCGGCGCGCGGTTTCCTGTCCTATCAGCGGGTGCAGAATTCCATTGAGCTTCTGCCTCTGCGCGTCATCAACAAACACTATGTCCGCGAGTTTCTGCCTGTCGAGAGTTCCGTCCGGCTGCAGAACCTGTTCTCCCCATGCGTCCACGATGGCGCGCAGGCCCGGCGTTCCGGGCATGACCACATCGCGCGCCACCTGGTCCGTGTCAATGACCACGGCGCCCAGATCTTCAAGCATGTCCGCAACCAGAGATTTTCCGCTTCCGATGGTTCCCGTAAGTCCGATTCGCATGGGCTTCCCGTGCGATTGCCGCCGCTGGATGTCCTATCGTTCCCCATGGCGCAATCCGTTGATCTGCTGTCATGAATTATGTGCCGTGAGCGGCTCGCGGATCAAGCGCGCTATGAAAACGAACGGCGGCCGCCTTGCTGGCGGCCGCCGGTGGAAAAGCAGCAATGGAAACGACGCCGTCCGCTTGCGGCGCGGCTTCGTGAATTATTCTTCGGTTTGGTCGCCGGACGGCTTCTTGTCCGAGTCCAGTCCGCCGAGCATGTCGCCGATGGTTGCGCCGCCGGATTTTCCGTTGTCAATGTAGCGTTCCATGTCCGAGGACACGGCCGAGTCGTCCGCCACTCCGGCGAGGCCGAGCTTGATGCGGTGCCCTTCTTTGTCGAGCGCCAGAACCTTGACCTTGATGGCGTCTCCCGCGGCTTTCTTCTTCTGCCCCTCGGGTGTGGGCGGCATTTCCGAATTGTGGAGCAGGCCCTCGAAGTTGGGGTCCAGGCGCACGAACATGCCGTATTTGACCACGCGGGTGACGACGCCGTCAATTTCCTGATCCACGCGGAAAGTTTCATCAACAGTTTCCCACGGGTCGCGCTGCGCCTGTTTGATGCTCAACGAAATTTTCTTTTTGTCCTCGTCCACATCCAGCACCTTGACGCTGACCGTGTCGCCGCAGTTCAGCACATGTGATGGATGACCCACGCGGGACCAGGCCAGTTCGGAAATCTGGACCAGGCCCTCGAACCCGCCCACATCCACGAACGCGCCGAAGTTGGTCAGCCGGGTGACTTTGCCCTCGATGACGCTGTCCACCTGAAGGGTGCTGAAGACCTCGTTCTTCTTCTCCGCCATTTCCTTGTCCATGAGTTCCTTGCGGGACACGACGATGTTGCCGGAACCCTTTTCGATCTCAAGGATGTTGACGCGGATTTTCATGCCTTCAACATCTGCGCCGGTCTGCGGCGGCTCCGGGCCCCAGTGGGACGCGGGCAAGAATGCGTGTCGCCCTACGCCCACATCCAGGCGGAACCCGCCCTTGACCATCTTGCGCACCGTAGCGTCAATCGGCTCTTGATCCTCGTGCTTTTTCACGAGTTCATCCCAGCGGCGCTGTTCCACAACTTTGCTGTAGGAAAGGAAAATCTCCTCGTGGGAAATGCGGTCCACCATAACCTCGACCTCGTCGTCCACCTTGAGGTCTATCTGCCCGTCGTCGGTCTTTGCGAATTCGCCGGTGGGAATGCGGCCCTCGGATTTGAACCCGGTGCTCACATACACGAAATCGTCGTCAATCTGGGACACGCGGCCCAGGACAATGTCGCCGACTTCGAGATTGAACGCGGTCATTGTGGAACTCAAGGGAGTACCGAAGAAATCGTCGTCGGAATTGCTCTTTTTTACCATATCCTCCTCCGGAAACGGCCTGCCTTCGCCTGTCGGAATATTTTATGCACCGGCCGCTCAAAACTCAATTATTTTGTTGTGCACGCGCTATAGAATGAGCAGGCGAACAGAGGCCACGCCGGTGATGTTCGCAAGCGCCTCAAGAGTTTCTCTGGAAATATCGTCGTCAATGGTGAGGCACATAATGGCTCGGCCACGCACGGATTCGCGCCCCACCTGCATGCCCGCAATGTTGATGTTGCGATTCCCGAGCAGCGTGCCTACGCTGCCCACGAGTCCGGGCTGGTCCTTGTGCCGCACATAGAGCACATGGCCGAAAGGTGCGAGTTCCATCCAGTAATCGTCCACCTGCACGATGCGGATTTCGTGCATGTCGTAAACCGTGCCGGCCACAACGCGGGTGCGTTTGGAGGTGACCACTTCCACGGTGATGAGGTCGCTGTATTTGGCCGGCTGACCGGCAGTGGTCTGCGTGAGCTTGATGCCTCTGTTGCCGATCAGCATAGGAGCGTTCACGAAATTCACCGAGTCCTGCATGGTGGGCTTCAGGAATCCCACCAGAGCGTAGCGGGTGATGAGTTCCGTTTCCATGCCCGCGCTGCGGCCCGCGAATGTCACATTGATCTTCTGGACATTGCCATCGAGAAGCTGCGCCTGGAACAGACCGATCTTCTCGGCCAGTTCGAAATACGGCTTGTGGGAAGTGATGATCTCGGGCTTGACCGACGGCATGTTGATGGCGCTTCTCGGAGGAACGCCCTTGAAGAAATCCACGATCTGGCGCGCAACATCCACGGCTACATTGATCTGGGCTTCCATGGTTGATGCGCCCAGGTGCGGTGTGGCGATCACATTAGGCAACTGGAGAAGCGGATTGTCCGTGGCGGGTTCGCTCTCAAACACATCAAGCGCGGCCTGGGACACCTTGCCGCTTTTGAGCGCCGCCAGAAGCGCCTGCTCGTCAATCAGGCCACCGCGCGCAGCGTTGACGATACGCACACCTTTTTTCATCATGCGCAATTCCTTGGCGCCGATGAGGTGGTGCGTGTCCCGCGTGTGCGGCATGTGCAGGCTGATGATGTCGGCCCGCTTGAGCACGGTTGTGAAACCGGCAAGGCCCACGCCGATGCGGCGCGCCTGCTCCTCGCTGGCGAAAGGGTCGTATGCGATGACGGTCATGCCCATGGCAATGGCGCGCTCGGCCACCACGCTGCCCACCTTGCCCAGGCCCAGCAGCCCGAGGGTTTTGTGGAACATCTCGGTGCCGACAAAAGCCTTTCGATCCCAGCGGCCGTCGCGCAGGGAGCGGTCCGCGGCGGGAATGTTGCGCGCCATGGACATCATGAGCGAGAGCGCGTGCTCGGCCGCTGAAAGCGTGTTGCCGCGCGGAGAATTGATAACCACGATGCCCGCGGCCGTGGCCGCTTCTATGTCAATGTTGTCCACGCCCACGCCGGCACGGGCGATGATTTTCAGGTTCTTTGCGGCCTTGATAAGTTTTTTGGTCACGCGCGTGCCGCTGCGCACAATGAGGCCGTTGTATTTGCCGATTTCGCGCACCAACTGGGCTTCGGTCAACCCGGTCTTTACGGTGACTGCGCATTGTTCGCGCAGCACATCCACGCCCGCTTCGGCCAGGGGATCGGAAACCAGAATTTTACATTTCATTCTGGAACACCTCCTCGGCCGCCTTCACACCCGCGCCCAGGGGCGCGTCGAAGCCCATGCGCGCAAGGCACATTTCCAGAGCCGAAAGCGCGAGGATCACATCCTGCTCCGTGGCGTAGCCCATGTGCGCGATGCGGATGATTTTACCCTTGACCTGCGCCTGGCCGCCGGAGAGCTTGATGCCGAACCGCTCCTGCGCCATGCTGACCAGCGCGACGCCGTCAATGCCGTCCGGCACGCGCACCACGGTCTCGATATCCGAGCGGTTTTCCGAATAGAATTCCAGGCCCAGGGCGGCAGCGCCCGCTTTGCATGCGCGCGACAGGCGGCGGTGCCGCTCGATCACATTGTCCAGGCCCTCTTCCATGATCATCTGGAGAGCCTCGTCAACCTGCAGGCAAAGGGTCACCGCGGAAGTGAACGGCGTCTCGCCCTTTTCCTCCCAGCGCTTCTTGTAATGCTTCATGTCGAAATAGAACTTGGGCAGCGTGGAGGTTTCATAGGCTTTCCATGCGCGCGCGCTCATACCCAGAAACGCGAGGCCGGGGCCGATCATGAGGGCTTTCTGCGAACCCGCGGCCAGCATGTCTATGCCCCATTCGTCCATCTTCATGGGCACGCCGCCGAGCGCGGACACGGTGTCCACGATGAACAGAGCGCCGTGCTCACGCACCACGGGACCGATTTCGTGCAACGGGTGCAGCGCTCCCGTCGAGGTTTCGCTGTGAGTCACGAAAACGGCCTTTGCGTCAGGGTGGCTTTCGAGCGCTTTTCGCACATCGCTGGCGGTGACCAGACCGCCCCACTCTTTCACGATCTCGACAACATTCATGCCGAAAGCCTGGCAAATTTCTGAATAGCGTTCGCCGAATTTTCCGGCCACGGCGCAAAGAACCTTATCGCCGGCGCTCAAGGTGTTGGCCACGCCTGCTTCGAGCGCGCCCGTGCCCGTGGAGGCGAGTATGAACACATCGCCGGTCGTGCCCATGACGCACCGTATGTTTTTGTGGATACGCGCGAGCACTTCGCGGAATTCCGGGGTGCGGTGATGGATCATGGGCCGGGCCGCGACTTCGGCCACACGCGGCGGAACCTGCGACGGGCCCGGTGTAAGCAAGATCTGTTTTTTCATTTGACTATCCTGTCCAGTTCCCTTTTGCCGATGTCTTTGCGATGCTGCACGCCGTCCCACTGAATGCGGGACACGGCTTCGTAGGCGCGATGGTGAGCCGCGGGCAGATTGTCGCCCACGGCGGTCACGCCGAGTACGCGGCCCCCGCTGGTGACGATTTCCTTTTTCTCATTGAATGCGGTTCCCGCATGGAACACGACCACGCCTTCCACTGTCTCGGCGTTCTTGAGGCCGTAAATCACTTTGCCATTTTCGTAATCGCCGGGGTAGCCGCCCGCGGCCATGACCACGCACATGGCGGCCTTGTCAGCCGGAGGCACATCCACGGTGGCGAGTTCTCCCCTGGCCGCGGCCAGCAGCATGGTCGCGAGATCACCGTTGACAAGCGGCAACACGGCCTGCGCCTCGGGGTCGCCGAACCGCACATTAAATTCCAGCACATGCGGTCCCTTGTAGGTGATCATGAGGCCCGCATAAATCACGCCCGTGAACGGACAGCCTTCCTGTTCCATGCCGCGCACCACGGGCTGGATGATGTGTTCGCTGATTTCCTGTATCATCTCGGCGTCTACCAGGGACACAGGGGAGTACGCGCCCATGCCGCCCGTGTTGGGGCCTTTGTCTTCGTCCCAAACGCGCTTGTGATCCTGGGCCGGGGTAAGCAGCGTGAAGGTTTTGCCGTCGGCGATTGCCAGGATGGAAGTCTCCTCGCCGCCCAGGCATTCCTCGACGAGCACGCACGCGCCCGAATCGCCGAATTTTTTGTCCTGCATCAGTTCGCGCACGAAGTCCTGCGCGGCCTCGCGGGTTTCGCACACGGCCACTCCCTTGCCCGCTGCCAGGCCATCGGCCTTGACCACTGTGGGAAGGGGCACGGTTTCGAGATGTTTAAGCGCGGCGTCCAGATCCGTGAACGCCGCGAACTCCGCGGACGGGATGCCGTGCCGGTCCATGAACTCGCGGGCGAAAGCTTTGCTGCCCTCAAGCTGCGCGGCGTACTTGCGCGGGCCGAACACGGGGATGCCGCGCTCGGCGCACAGGTCCGCAATGCCCATGACCAGAGGGAGTTCCGGCCCCGGCACCACGAGATCCACGCCTTTGTCCTGCGCGAAATCCACCAGCGCTTCGAGGTCGCTGTCCTTGATGTTCACGCACTCGGCGATGGCGCTGATGCCCGGGTTACCGGGCGCGCAGAATATTTTTTGCACTTTGGGACTTTGGGCGAGCTTCCAGCACAGGGCATGCTCGCGGCCGCCGCCGCCTACCACAAGAATTTTCATTATGAGAAATCACCTCTCGAGAGTGAATGCGGCGCGCGGCCGCGGGAGCGCTTTGCGAATGGGCCGGGTCAGTCCTCCCCAGGCTCGGGGGCATAGTTTTCAAATGTGGCGTACCGGTGCACGAAGGTCAGGGGCACAGTGCCTGTCGGCCCGTTGCGGTGCTTGGCGAGAATGAGTTCCGTCTTTTCGGCTTCGGGCCGTTCATAGTCCACTTCTCCCTCGCCGTCTCCCTGCTGTTTGTAATACCCTTCGCGGTAAAGGAACATGACCAGGTCGGCGTCCTGCTCGATGGCGCCCGACTCGCGCAGGTCGCTCAACATGGGCCGCTTGTTGGGCCGCTGCTCCACGGCTCGCGACAACTGGGAAAGCACGATGACCGGGATATTGAGTTCGCGGGCCATGAGCTTCATTTCACGGGAAATTTCAGACACTTCCTGCACGCGGTTTTCCGCGCGGCCCCTGCCTGTCATAAGCTGCATGTAGTCAACGATCACCATCTGGATGCCGTACTCTTTCTGCATGCGGCGCGCCTTGGCGCGCAGTTCCAGGGGCGTGATGCCCGGCGAGTCCACTAACACCAGCGGAGACCTGGTGAGAATCTCCATGCCGTTGTAAAGAAGATTCCAATCCTCTTCCTGCAGGAAACCGCCGCGCAGGGCCGCCGCGTCCACACGGGACACCGAGCAGAGCATGCGCGTGACAAGCTGCTCCGACGACATTTCGAGACTGAACACGCCCACGCCACAATTGCTCTTGACGCAGGCGTGCTCGGCGATCTTGAGCGCCAGGCTGGTCTTGCCCATGGAGGGCCGGGCCGCGATGATGATCAGATCCGAAGACTGGAACCCGCTGGTGAGCGCATCCAGTTTTTCAAATCCCGAGGCGATGCCGCTTATGCCGCCCCGCTCTTCGTACTTTTTCTGAATCTGATCGAAAGTGGAAGCCACCGCAACCTTGATGGGAACGATGTCTTCAGAACTGCGGCCCATGGCTACATCCAGGACCATCTTCTCGGCTTCCGCAATCACGCTTTCCACGCTGCCGCTCTGCTCATAGCCGGAGAGCGTGATCTTGTTGCCCGCTTTGATGAGCCGCCGCAGCAGGGATTTTTCCTTGACGATCTGCGCGTAGGACTTGGCGTTGGCCGCAGTGGGCGTGCTTTCCACGAGCGTGGCCAGATACCCCGAGCCACCCACCTTTTCGAGCAGGCCCTTATTGTTGAGCTGTTCGCCCACGGTGACCATGTCAACCGGCGTTCCGCGATCGAACAGCCCGGTGATGGCCTCGAAGATGCGGGAATGGTTCTCGCTGTAAAAATCTTCGGGGGACAGAATTTCTATGACGATGGCGATCTGGTCTTTATCGAGCAGCATGGAGCCGAGCACGGACTGTTCCGAGTCCAGGCTCTGGGGAGGAACTTTCGCGAGTTTGATTTGATCCAGGTTTTCTTCCATGAAGTGTGCCGCGGCGCGCACGGCGCGCCACCCGGCTCCGGCAGCAACGGAGCCGGGTGCGGCGCGGGCTGAACACGGCCCGCCGCCCGTACTGATTTTACACTATTTCCTGTTCTTCCGCTTGGTCCGCGGCAGGTTCCGCGTCCTGCGGGACAGCCTCGGGCTGCGCGTCTTGCACAGCGGCGGGCTGCGCCTCGGGAGCGGCGGCCTTTTCTTCTTCGGCCACAGGTTCCGGTGGGGCGTCCGACGCCACGGTCACGGTTACTGTGACAATGGTGTCGTCCTTGAGCTTGACCTGCACCGGGAATTCTCCGACCTTCTTGATGGACTCGGTGAGCAGAACGCGCTGCTTAATGATGGGATAATCGAATTTCTGTGAGAGAACGGCTGCGATTTCCTTGCGGCCCACGGACCCGTAGAGCCTGCCTTCTGGACCGGCCTTGACAAGGATTTCGAGCTTGCTGTTGCTGATTTTGTCCGCGGCTTTGACGAGTTTTTCCTCGAGTTTTTTCTCGCGGCGCTCGTCGTAAAAGCGGCGGCGCTCCATGTCCTTGATGGCGGAGCCGTCAGCTTTGGCGGCCAGGCCGCGCGGAATGAGAAAATTGCGCGCGTAGCCGTTGGCCACTTCCTTGATCTCGTGCTTGTCGCCGAGATTATCAATATCCTGCAACAGGATAACTTTCATGATCGAACCTCCTTAATGCGTGCCGGGCGGTGCGCCGGCGCCCGCGGATGCGTCTCAATCGGTGGTGAAGGGAATGAGAGCCATGTTCCGCGCGCGCTTGACCGCGGTGGTGATTTTGCGCTGGCACTTGGCGCATGCGCCCGTGGCGCGCCGGGGCTTGATTTTGCCGCGCTCGTTGATGTACTTGCGCATCAAGTCCACATTCTTGTAATCAACTTTGAGTTTCTTGTCTATGCAGAACTCGCAGGCTTTGCGGGATTTGCGTTTGAAGAAGCCCTTTTTTCTCGGGCCTCCGCCGCCGCCCCTGCTGTCGCTTCCGCCGCGTTTCGGGGGTCTAGACATAATGCGTTCGCCTCCTGTTCAGATCAGAACGGATCGTCGTCGAGGTCAATTTCCTCGTCAATTTCCTGGTCGCTGAATTTACCGAAATTCTTGTTGCCGCCGGATTGGGGTGCGCCGCCTTTTTGAGCTGGTGGAGCCTGGCGCGCGCTGGAATCTGCGCCCCTTGCCGGGGCCGCCGGCTCGTCGTCGTAATCGGCCATGTCCGGCTCGAAATCATGGGCGGCGTCCGAGCCTCCGCGGCCCCCTGCGCCGCCGGGCGCGCGGTCCAGAAACCGCACATCGTCCGCCTTGATTTCCGGGATTTGCCGCTTCTCGCCCGTGGGAGTGGTCCAGTTGCGGATCTGCAAACTTCCGTCCACGGCCACCAGGCGTCCCTTGGTCATATACTCGTTCACGCGTTCGCCCTGCTTGCCCCACACCACGACACGGATGAAATCGGTTTCCTTTTCCGCGCCCTGCTTCTGGAACGGGCGGTCCACCGCAATCACGAAATTGCAGACTGCGGTGCCGGAGTTCTTGGTGTAGCGAAGTTCCGGATCCCGCGTGAGCCTTCCGATCAACACCACTCTGTTCAACATACCCTCATCACTCCCTCGCGTTTACTCGTCTTCTTTGATGATCATGAAACGAACAATCGGCTGAATGAGCTTGAGCTGGTTCTTGAACGGGGTCAGGATTGAGGAATCGGCCTTGAATTGCACCACCTCGTAGCGGCCTTCCTCGAGTGCTCCGATGGGATACGCAAGCCTGCGCACGCCCATGGAACTGGCCTCGGTGATCTCTCCGCTGTTCGTGGTGATGAAGTTCGAAATGCGTTCCTGCAGGGGCTGCAGTTCCTCGTCCGGAAGACGGGAATCAACAATGTAAAGCAGTTCGTACTGATTCAAATGTGTCACCTCCCTCTGGTCTCGACGGCTCCGCTGCGCATGGGGCGCGGAGCAGAAAGGTCTGTTGTGTGCAACTTTGCTATTGTAACAAAATAATGGACGGATTCAACTTTTTTTAAAATAATGGCTTTTGTGCGCGGATTTGGCCTTCAATACCACACCGGGGCGTCCCATGCCGCGCGGATTTCGCTGACCCGTTTTGCGTCGGATCCGTCGGCCTTCATCACGAACAGACCCGGATCGCCGTCGATGCCGCTGATGTACGCAATGCGCTTGCCGTCCGGGGACCATGCCGGGAACCGGTTGCGGACGCGGCCGGTGGTGAGTTGCTTCGGCGGTTCATCCTTGAATGGATCCATGGAAAATATCTGCCCGCCCCCACGTTGCGAGGCATCCACGAAAGCCAGCAGCTTCGCGGTCTCGGACCATTGCAGGTCTCCGTCCGCCCCGCCCGTTTGCGTAAGCCGCTTTTCTTCAAGCCTGTGCGCGTCAAATCCGAGCATTTTATCGAGAAGCGGAGTAAGGTCGAGCATGAAGTAATCATATTTCGTGCCCGCGCGCGCATTGGCCGCGAACAGAATTCTGCTGTTTCCCATCCACTGCGGATGCAACTCGCTGCGCAATGTGGTGTAGGTGAGCCGGGTTTCAAGCCGGTCCTTGTAGCTTTCGGCCATTTTCAGCACATAAATTTCCCAGTTCCCGTCCTTGTAGGATTGGTACACCATGTGGCGACCGTCCGGTGACACGCTGGGATTCACGACCTGGTTGTCCTCGTAAATGATTTGCTTCCATCCCCGGCGGTTGCTGGCTGTGTGCAGGATGAACGAGCTTTTTTCCGCGGTCAGCGAATACAGCAGGGTGCGCCCCTTGCCGATGAATTGCACATCGCCTTCCTTCCAGTGGAAGAGGCTGGCTTTGTTGGTCTTGCCCGTGCGGATGTCGTAGATGTAGATGTTCCAGTTGAAGTTCTGGAGCGCCTTGGCGTACCAGCGCGAGGCGTAATAGGCATAACCGTAGAAATAGAGTTCCTCGGTGAGGGGCTTGCCAAGCGCGCGCGTCCAGGGGTCGCCGTTCCAGTCCTTAGTGGCGGCCAGTGCGGGGTCCTCGAAAGTTCGGAAGCCCACGAAAGCGATGCGCCGCCCGTCCGCGCTCACCGCGGGCCTGCGGTTCAGAAACTTTTCTACTTCCCACGGCTCGTTGGCTCGGTCCGTGATTTTTCGGGGCGCGCCGCCGTCCGGATTCACGATATAAATGTTCTGTTCATCGAAAGCACGGCCACCGGCCACATCCGCTGGCTCGTCGGACACAAACACGATGTCCGCATGCGCCGCGTCGCAGAGAGCGATAAAAAGAAGAAAAACGAGGCATGAACGAATTGCAGCGGCCATGAAAGATATTTTACTTGAAAAGCGGGAACGGGAAAACGCCCTGGCGCGCCGCATCACAGTTCCGCGGGATTTCCGCCGGTGTAATTGGTGTAAACCCTTGGCACGCGTTTGCCGATCAGGGACACGGATTCATAGTTGATGGCGTTCATAAGAGCGGCGATTTCATCGAAGGAAATGCGCTCGGCGCCCTGTTTGCCCGCGAGCACGGCTTCGTCGTTCACGCTCACGCCGGGCACATCCGTAACATCGGCCATGAGGAAGTCCATGCACACATTTCCGACAATGGGCGCGCGCTGGCCCTGGACAAGCACGAAGCCCCTGTTGCTCAAGGCGCGGCTGAACCCGTCGGCGTAGCCCGCGGGCATGGTGGCGATGCGCGACGGCCGCTTGGTGACAAATGTGCCTCCGTAACTTATGCGCGCGCCCGCGGGCACGGTTTTCAATTCCACGATGCTGGTCTTCACGCTCATCACCGGACGCAAATCCAGCGGGAAGCGCTCGGCGAACGCGGGCGACGGATACAGGCCGTAGAGCACGATGCCGGGGCGCACCATGTCCGCGTGCGCGACGGGATAGCGCACGATGCCCGCGCTGTTGCAGATGTGAATGCGCGGGCGCGCCACACCATGGCGGTCCATCTGCGCCAGGAAATCCTCGAACCGCGCGAGCTGTTCGTCGCTGAAATCGTTGCCGGGATCATCCGCGCACGACAGGTGCGTGAACACGCCGTCCAGGGACAATCCATCCGATGCCGCAATTTCTCTTACGAAATACGCGGCCTTCTCGGGCAACAGCCCGATGCGCGACATGCCCGTATCAATTTTCACATGCACCCGGGCGGTCTTGTTGAGACTCAAAGCTTCCCGCTGCAGCGCGCGTGCAAGACCCAGATGATACACGGTTTGGATGAAATCGCCCTGCACCACGGCCTGCGCCCATTCGGGCTGTGTGTAGCCCAGGATGAGAATGTCCGAGGAAACGCCCGCTTCGCGCAACTGGATGCCTTCTTCCAGGGACGCCACCGCGAACATGTCCGCGCCCGCGCGAGACAGCACCTTGGCCGCCTGCACCGCGCCGTGCCCATAGGCGTCGGCTTTGACCACGGCCATGATTTTCGTTCCGGGTTTGAGTAACCCGCGGATTACAGTCAAATTGTGCGCCAGATTGTCGCAATCTATCTCTGCCCAGATGGGACGGAATATTTTCATGAAATGCTTCTCCCGTGTAATCGGCTCGCCGCGCCATGCGGCGCCGTTGAAAACAGTGTCCGGCCAAATTGCCGATCATTGCACAAAATATGTTATGCGTCCTCGCCGCCCTGCTCAAGCCTTTTCATGACCTGGGTCAGAGCCGAAGACATGCTGCCCGCGGTGACCGCGCGCTCTCCGCGCTGGCGCGCCGC
>JAGUYV010000488.1 GCA_020061125.1 bacterium
GCGCACCTGGCGCAGCACGGCCGCAGCGTCGTGCGGAGGCGCGTTCACCATGGATTGCACGCTCACCGGCGCGCCCCCGCCCACAGCCACGGAGCCGACATGGATTTGCCTGGTTTTTTTTCTTTTAATGTGCATTGGTTCAATGTCCAGTTCTTTTTATTGCGCGGGTTTGCCGTATGTATTCGTGGATGTTGAGATTTGTGGAAGAGATCGCAGCGGGGCGCGGGATCAACGGTCTGCAGGGGACGGGTGAACGGCATGTATTTTGTATCCTGGGATGAATGCGATCTGCGTTGCAAATAACGGCGGGGTGCGGTGACCCCGCCCTACAACACAGGCGATTCAGATTGGCATATGAGTTCAACGATGAATTTGCGTGACGGAACGATTGAAAAAACCCAAACGAACAACTTCTGAAGAACCGCACAATTCCACAGGACGCGGCTTTCGACATCCATTTGTGCGAACAACACATATCAGAAGCGCCTTTTGAAATGTGCTGCTTGGCATCGAAATAAATGCAGAACGGGGTCGCATTGTCCCGCCGCTCCCATGTCTCTCGAAGTGCGTGCGCCTCTCTGAAATAGCCTATAAGCAACGCTGATCCATTGTAGGGCGGGGTCACCGCACCCCGCCGCTCCCAGGTATCGAAAAGCGCACACCCTCCTGTAACGAACTTCAAACCCAACGCCAGTTCCTTGCATGGCGCGGGCGCCGCGCTTGAAATCCGCATGTGAAACCAGTTTCGCGTCATTCGAAAATGTCCAGGGGCGCGCCGTCCGCGGATGGCATGGCCACGCCCAGGATGGACGCGGCCGTGGGCGCAAAGTTGATGGTGAGCGCCTCGGGGATGCGTCCCCGCTTCACCCCCGGGCCGCTGAAGATCATGGGCACGAGTGAGTCCTGCTCGAACAGGGCGCCGTGCTGCCCCGGGTGCCAGCCCTCGGGCTGGTTGATGTTGAACCAGTTGCGGTAGTTGAGCATCACGATGATGTCCGGCCCCTTGGGATGATCTATGCCGCGCAGGCGCTCCACGGGCTTGAGGTACTCCGGTTTGTCCGCGAAGAAATCCTCCAGCTCCACGAGCCGCCCCGCGCCCTCGAACGGCGGGTCGTTCGCGAACACGCGGTAGGGTTCGTCGAATGCTCGGCGCGTGAGCAGGAAGTCGAGGTATCCGGGGCGCGTCCATTCCGAGAAGGGCGCTCGCTGCGCGTTGGCCTTGAGGAAATTGTTCAGAACCGGGACCACGCGCCTGTCGAAATCCAGGGGCGCGGCCCAGTCTCCGGCGTCGCGGTTTTTGAGATAGATGTGCGCGCCCGCGCCGTGGCCCAGAGCCACCACCGCGTCCAGGGGCGCGATGTCTTTGTCCGAGCGGCATTCGTCCAGGGCCTCGTAACCGGCCTCGCGCAGCGGCGCGTAAAAATCGTCGGCCCACATGCACCGGACCAGATGCTCTTTGGGGAAGGTGATCTGGCCGTGGTCCGCGGTGATGCAGTAAAACAGCTCGTCGTCCGGGCAGCGCTGTGATATGAACGCGTGCAGGCGCGCCAGTTCCGGGTCAATGAAATCGCGCTGGTATTCGGCCTGGCCCTCCACGCCGTGCCGGTGGCTGTGTCCGTCGTTGCACCCGAAGTAGATGGAGAGCAGATCGGGCATGCCGAATTTTTTGATGTTCTGGATGGCGCGCGTGACCATCATTTTCTCGTAGGTCTGGAACGGCCTGTGGTACTGCTCGCACAGGGCGAAGCGGACCATGTCCGTGCGCGCGGGCCGCACCCAGCGCGCGGCGCCGCGGCCGATGTAGTGGAAAAATGTGTACGCCGTTTTGCCCGCGCGCGCGAGTTCCTCGTACACCGTGGGCTTGAGCAGGTCGTTGTTCACGGACCCGCCCGTGCGCGCGTCCGGCAGGAACACCGAGGGCATGCCGAACAGCCTGCGGTCCATGGACGCCAGAGCGTAGTGCAGACCCGCGATGTATGAGCGCGGGCGCGGGGGCGCGGCGAAGCGGTCAATCCACTCATTGTTCAGCACTCCGTGGGACCGCAGCCAGCAGCCCGTATACAGGGTCGAGCAGCAGGGCACGGTGGTGGACGGGAACATGGTCACGGCGCGATCCACGCGCACGCCGTTGTCCGCGGCCCCGCGCAGGAACCGCGCCTCCCCGCTGTCTATGAGTCCGTACAATGTCTGCTGGTGGCACCCGTCAATGCCCACCATAATCACGCGCCTGGCCATGCCGCTGTTCTCCCGTGGCTGAAAATCCGGTTCCGCTTCTCCCGTGATTATAACGCAATGCCGCAGCGGGCGGGAATCAGGCGCGCCCCGCATGCCTTCTGTCCCGCGCGCGTAAAAATTTTATTTTTGGACAATATGATACTTGTGATCTAAAATGAATTTCTGTAATTGACGAGGGCAGCCGGACGGATATGCGATTCCACGGGTTTACCCGGGTTACAAACTGTTTGATTTTCCTGGCCGCATGGGCCGTGTTTTGCTGTCCGGCCAGCGCGCAGGAGAAACCGCGCACGCCCGGTTTTTCGCTGGACCAGATTGACCGCATGGACCGCGAGATTTTGAGCCTGGACCTGTCGGATGTGGATCCGAACTCCCCGGCCGCGTTCGAGGACATCCCGCTGGACCACTGGGCGTACCGCTCGGTGCAGCACCTGGCGGCCCTGGGCCTGCTCGACGGATACAGCGGCGGCCAGTTCCGCGGCGACCAGGTGGTCACCCGCTACGAGCTGGCGGTCATCGTTTCCAAAATGCTAAACAATTATCAGCAGTACCTGCGCCAGGGTTTCGTGGAATACACCGTGCCCGTGGACGCGGCCCTGCCGCCCACCTACGCGTATCCGCCGCCCCAGGCCGGATACAGGGATCCGGTTCCGGAGCGCAGCCCGCGCGTGATCGAGGCCCCGGCCGCGGTCAAGTCC